>DASRFH010000144.1:0-66384 GCA_035651675.1 Chloroflexota bacterium
CACCTTGCACCACTGCCTCGTCTATCGAGCTGCTATGGCAACGTTCGATCGCATTTCGCATTCTCCATCTCCGTCTCCTCGAACGTAGCGTCGCAAGCATCCGCTCGACCCGTGAGCAGCAGCGTGACATCGATGGTTGCGCGTGTGAGGCTAGTGTGCCAAGATTGCCGTGGGCCTCAAGCGCATTACGTAAACAAAGGCACCTCCACTTGCACATCCTGTTCGTCGGAGATGGCCCCGCCCAGGACGGCTTGGTTAGGGCTGCGCTCGCCGAGGCCCAGGCGCCGCTCGGCCTGTTCCAGGGCGCATCCGTCGAGACGGTGGCAGCGCTCGACGCCGCGGTCGAACGCGTCGGCCAGCGCGCCGCGGACCTAGTAGTTGTCGACCTCCCCCACGTGGGCCCGCGCGGACCGGCCGCGGTATCCTCGCTACGGCGCGCGGCGCCCGACTTGCCGATCGTGGCGCTCGTCGCGAGCCGGACCCATCGCCGCGACGCATTCGGCTACGGCGCTGACGAATGCGTCGCCGAGAGTGAGCTGACGACCGGCGTCTTGGTGCGCTCGCTCGCCTACGCGTGGACCCAGCGGGAGTTGGCGCGTGCGCAACACCGAACACTCGAGCTGGGCAGGTCCATTCGGACTGCGCGCGCGATGGCGCATGACCTGGTGACAAAGATAAACCTGGTGACCGGCTACGGCGATTTGCTGGTGCACCGCGCGGCCGAGGGACCAGTGGCCGACCTCGCGCGCGAGATGGTAAGCGCCGCCCAGGAGGCGACCGACGTCGTCCTCCGCCTGCAGAAGGCGATTCGCCTCGGCGAGACGGAGGGCGGCGACCTAACCGAAAAAGATCAGAATCAGGCCGATCGTCGTCAGTAGGATCGCGACGGTGAGCGTTAGGCTGGCAGTTGTGTCCAGCGGTAGGCAGGCGAGAAGCAGGGCGACGCCGATCAGCTTTCGGACGATCTTGCGGGACGAGGTGCTCGCCACCAGTACCTCCGTGTCGCGCGTATGGTACACTGAGCACGCGATGTCCCGATCGGCCGTTTCTTTCTCGTGCCGCTTTTACTTCGGCCCCACCTTGGGGAGGCATCGCCTCTAGGCGCTGACGGCCCGGAGCGAGCCCTCCCTTCGGGGAGGGCCTTTTTTATTGCCCGAGATAGGAGTCGACCGCGATGCGCGAATACCGAGAGGCGAGCCGCGAGTTCCACCCTGATAACACCGTCGTCTACGTCGGGCCGGTCCCGGTCGGCGGGCAGCCGATCGCGATGATGGTCGGCCCCTGCGCCGTCGAGAGCCGCGAGCAGTTGGTTGCGACCGCCCACGCCGTGCGCGATGCCGGCTTCCCGATCCTCCGTGGGGGCGCCTACAAGCCGCGCACCTCACCCTACAGCTTCCAGGGAATGCACGATCAGGGACTCGAGCTGCTCGACGAGGTGCGGCGCGAGTTCGGCCTCCGCGTCGTCACCGAAGTGATGTCCGAGAGCGACGTCGACAAGGTCGCTGCCCACGCGGACATGCTCCAAATCGGCTCGCGCTCTATGCACTGCCAGCGGTTGCTCGAGGCGATCGCGGACGCCGGCAAGCCGATCCTACTCAAGCGCGGCTTCCACGCGACGATCGCCGAATGGCTGCTCGCCGCCGAGTACATCTTGCGCCGGGGTAACCGGCAGGTTGCGCTGTGCGAGCGCGGCATCCGCTCGTTCGACGACGAGTTCACGCGCAACGTGCTCGATCTGACCGCGGTCCAGGTCGCCAAGCGCGAAACGCACTTGCCGGTGATCGTCGACCCGAGCCAAGGTACGGGGCGGGCCGACCTCGTCATCCCGATGGCGAAGGCCGCGATCGCGGCCGGTGCGGATGGTCTATTGATCGAGGCCCACCCGAACCCGGCGGCCGCGCTCTCGGACAGCGCGCAACAGATCCCGACCTCGGAACTGGCCCACCTCCGTACCGAAGCGGAGTTGATGGCTCGCGCGATGGGCCGCACCCTGGCCTCGGGCAGTGGAGCGCTATTGGTGTAAAGGCCCGCGGTCTCAGCCGTGCGCCGCCGTCGCGGCTTCGGGCGCCGGCCGCCGGGGCAGCACAAGCTCGAACGTCGCGCCCCGACCGCGCCCCGCGCTGTGGGCGTTGACCTCCCCGCCGTGCGCGAGCGCTATCGCCCGCACTTGTGCCAGGCCGAGACCCAGCCCCCGTAAGCTGTGGGTCAAGTCCGTCTCGACCCGATACAGGGGCTCGAATAACCGCTCCGCCTCGGCGGGATCGAACCCGACGCCGTCGTCCGTCACCGCGATGCTGACGCGCGCTCTATCGGCACGGGCGCCAACCCGCACGACGGAGCCGGAGCCGCTGTAACGGATCGTGTTCTCCAGGAGATACCGCAGTGCTCGTCCGAGGAGTGTGGGGTCAGCCCACACCAAAAAGGGGTTCTCTTGCAGATCGACCTCCAGCCGACGGCCGCCGGACGAGACAGCTAGCCAGGCGAGATCGAGCACCGCGGAGAGGTTCACCAGAGCCGGGGTTGGCCTGAGACCGTCGCGCTCGTACCGGGCGACGTCGAGCAAGTCGTCGAGTAGATCGGCAAGGCTGCGCGCCGACCGAACGATCTCCTCGGCGAGCGGCGGCACCTCCGTCGGGGGCACGCGCTCGTTCGCGATGAGCTCGGCGTAGCCAAGGACGTACGTGAGCGGCGTGCACAGCTCGTGGCTAACGCGTGCCAGGAACTCCTTCTTGATCTCCCCCAGTTTGATGAGCGCCGCCGTGTGCGCCGCGGCGGCGCGCAGCGCCAGCGCGCGCACCAACGCCGCGGCGACGCAGTCGAGGAAGCTCCCGTCCTTGATCAGGTACCCGGCCGCGCCAGCCCACAGGTCGGAAGCGGGATCGTGGCGCTCGGCGCCGACGGCCACGACGACAGGTCCACAGCCACTCGCGACCATCTCGCGCAACAGCGCCGGAGCTAAGCCCCCCCGCAGGTCCCCGTCGAGCAGCACGACCGCGGGACTGACGTCCGACACGAGGCGCCGGGCCTGGGCGGCCGTCGCGGCCACGTGCGCCGGGACGAAGCCGGACCGTTCGAGCCTTACAAGGACGGATGAAGCGAGCCCGGGCTGATCCGAAACGACGAGCGTTGCCGCCGGGTCATTCACCACACGCGACACCTGTCGGGCCATGCCGTCACCGTTGTTAGCCGGCCGCTCCTAGCTGCGCGCTGGGTAGGGCCCGAAAGACGTACCCGATCCCCGGCTGCGACAGAAGGTAGCGCGGGTTCTCCGGCGTCGGCTCGATCTTCCGACGCACGTACTTCACGTAGGTACGGAGCTGCTCGTTCGTCGCCACGTAGTCCTCACCCCAAACCCTCGCCTTCAGCTCGTCGTGCAGGAAGACTCGGTTCGCATTGCCCGCGAGCACCTGCAGCAGTCGCATCTCCGTCCGGGAGAGCCGGACGAGCTCGCCGTTCAGCGCCACCTCGCGCCGCTCGAAGTCGATCTTCAGCGTGCCGTCGTCGAAGGTCGGCCCGACCTGCTTGGACTCCGGGTGCGCCCGCCGCAGCACCGCTCGCACCCGCGCGGCGAGCACATCCGGGCTGAACGGCTTGGTGACGTAGTCGTCGGCACCCAGGTCCAGCCCGCGGATGCGGTCGTCGTCGGCCCGGCGCGCGGTGACCATGATGATCGGGACGTCCGATATCTCGCGGATGCGCCGACAGGCCTGGAGGCCGTCCATGCCCGGCATCATGACGTCGAGAAGAACCAGATCCGGCCGCTCGTCCTCAACCATCGTGACGGCGCTCGATCCATCCAAAGCGGAAAGGACCTCGAAGGAGGACGCGGGGAACACATGCCGGATAAGTCGAGCGATCTTCGGCTCGTCGTCCACGACGAGGATCGTTGTTCGGTCCGACGTCACACCTACCATTCCCCCCTTCGATCGCCGATCTTACGCCGGTCGACGCCGCGGCCCGGTGAAACTTTGGCCCATCGACGTGAGAAACCTGTGACGAAACCCTACGAGGTCGAAGCCGCAACAGAGTCCGATGGAACGCGATCGGCGCAGGCGCCTCTCGCCGCGGCGAGGAGCGCCTCGTGAAGGTGGTGCGCCCGGTACGGCTTCGAGACGACGGCCTCCACGCCGCGCCGTCGGGCATCGGCGGGATCGATGCCGCCGCCCCAACCTGTGGCCAGCACGACGCCGGTCGTCGGCCAGCGCTCTTTGACACGCGCGGCCACCTCCCAGCCATTCATGCCTACGCCGAGTCCGAGGTCTGTCACTACCACGTCGAACCGCTCGCCGGCAAGGCGTGCAAGTGCCTCCTCGCCGGAGGCCGCCGCGTCGGCTCGGTGGCCCTCCCCCCGGAGGAGCAGGGCGCCGACGCTGGCGAGCCGTGGTTCATCATCTACTACCAGCACTCGGAGGGACCGTACCGCGTCGACCACCGTCGCTCCGTCCTCCGCGGCCGACGGCGGATCGGCGGCCGGGAAAGTCATGCGCACTGTCGTGCCGTGCCCTGGCTTGGAATTGATCTCGACCAGGCCGCCGTGCCGGCGAACGGCGCCGTACACCTGCGCCAGCCCGAGGCCAGACCCGCGCTCCCCCTTGGTGGTGAAGAAGGGCTCGAAGGCGCGCTCGATCACCCTGGGCGGCATCCCCACACCGGTGTCGGTCACCGCCACATCCACGCGCGCTCCCATCCGCGTGACGGCGACGCGGATCGTCCCTCCTTCGGGAAGCGCGTCGACCGCGTTGAAGACGAGGTTGGTCATCGCTTCCCGCAGCTCAGCAGCTGCGCCGACGACCACCGCAGACTCGTCCGTCACCAGCTCGAACACGATCGCCCGGCCATCGGCCTGCGCCTCGTCACGCCAACGCGGTGCCGTCAGCCGCCGCACGTCCTCGGCGAGCGTGGCGAGGTCGACGAGCTGATGCTCGTCGACGACACGGTCGCGGGCGAAGCCTAGTAGGCGCCTTACCGTATCGCCCCCATCGTGCGCTGCCTCGCGGATCACGGCCAGCGCCTCACGCAACGCAGTGCCATCGGGTTGCCCTTCGCTGGCCAGCTCAGATTGTGCTATCTCCGCGTGACCAGCGATGAGCGCCAAGCTCTGGTTGAGATCGTGCGCCACTCCGCTCGCGAGGCGCCCCAGCGCCCGCAACTTTTCGCTTTCGGCCGCATGCCGCTCCAGCTCGCGTCGCTCGTTTTCGAGTCGTCGCGACTCGGTGACGTCCCGCGCCACGACGACCGCCCCCGCTACCTCGCCGGTCACGTCGCGGACGGGAGCGATCGTGAGCGAGACCCGAACGGGCGTCCCGTCTTTGCGCAGCCGCACCGTCTCGAACTGCTCGACCTGTTCGCCGCACTGGGCACGCTCGAGCAGGAGCGGCACTTCGTCCACGCCTTCGGGCGGCGCGACACGCGTGATCGAGGTCCCTACGATCTCTTGTGCGCTAAAGCCGTAGAGGCGCTGGGCTGCGCGGTTCCAGTCTGTGACAACCCCATCCAGGTCCAATCCGATGATCGCATCGCCCGAGGACTCAACGATCGCCGCCAACCGCCTTTCGGCCCGGCCGCGCTCGCTTAGATCGTCCAGGACGCTGTAGACGCCGACGAGGCGCCCGTCCACCATCACTGGGGTCTGGGTTACCGAGGTCGCGACACGACGGCCATCGCGCGCGGCCAGGACGGTGGTGAACGAGCGCGGGATGCCGGTTATCGCGCAGCGCGCAGGAGCGAGCCCGGCCTCTTCCTGCGCGGGTGAGTGTGAGGAGAGTAGCGCCGGGTTGGCCAGGATCTCGTTCCGACCGTACCCGATCAGTCGCACCACGGCGTCATTCACGGCGAGTATCCCGCCGTCAGCCCCGTGCATCACGATCGCTTGTGGTGCCTGCTCGAACAGCGCTCGGAACCGCGCCGCGCTTTCCACGAGTTGTCTCTGCGCAGCGCGCTCCGGCGTCGCATCGTATGAGACGGCGATCACTCCGATCAGGCGCCCGTCCGGGTCCCTGACCGGTGCCTCGGTGACGTGCGCCTGGAACAGGCTGCCATCCTTCCGGCGGACTGGGACGACCCCCTTCCACATCTGGCCGGCGGCAAGCCGTGCCATCCGCTCTTCCGCCTGCTCCGGCTGCCGTTCCGACGGCGTCACCTCAGCAGCCAGCCGCCCCCTCACCTCGTCGGCACGCCACCCGTACAACACTTCAGCGGCAGCGTTCCAGTAGGTTACGTGCCCGGCAAGGTCCGTCGCGGTAATGGCCTGGCCGACCGCGGCTAGGAGCTGGGCCTGGAAGGCCACGGTCTCCTCGCCGGTCCAGGCGCGCTCGCGGAGCCCGCGGAGCCGCAGAACACGCCGCTCCGCCACGGTCAGTCGAACCTCCAGCTGCCCGATATCGAACGGCTTGGCGAGGTAGTCGTCGGCGCCCGCGTCGAGCACGATTGCCAACTCCGCGGCATCTGTAAGACCCGTGACGACGAGGACGTAGGCGTCCCGTTGCACGCGCAGCGAGCGCACCGCGAGGCAGACGCTTTCGCCATCGCCGTCCGGGAGTCGCCAGTCAAGCAGGACGAGATCGAACGCCCGCTCCCGCAGTTCCGCCAAAGCCTCCGCGCAGGTTGGCACGGCAGTCACGCGGTGGCCGCGGGCACGCACAACCTCGACCAACACTTCGCACTCGTCCGGATCATCCTCGACGACCAGCACGGCGATCGGTCCACGGCCGTCATCGGTCCCCAACGCCGCGGGCTCAGAAACTCTAGGAGCCGCGCCGAATGGCTCGCGCACGCCCGACACCTCCTTGGCCGTACAGCCCATGCCTCAGCCCTGCTTCGTGGCGCGCGCAGTTTGCGCATCCCGCGTGAGAGACGCGCGAGTAAGGCCACGGCGCGTCTGTGGGGAAAATGTGAGAATCCGTCCCCGCGGGCAGCCTACGCCGCCTGTGCGCGAAGTGTCACGCGGCTCCCACGGTCTGAGCGCGCGTCTCCTCGGCTCTTCTCACTGCCCCGCGTGAGCCTTAATTGCGCACAAGCGAGGAGGCGAACGATGTGTTTCGGCTCGTCGGCCCGCCCGGGCCGGATACTCACAGCGGTGCTCTTGGCTTTCGTGTTCGCGACGGGTGCCACGCCACCATACACTGGCGTGGCCGCCGAGCCACAACGCTGGCGCATGATCGGCGTGCTAACGCTCGACGCCGGATCGTTGGCGGTCAACGTCTGGCCGGGCCCCGGCGGCCAACCCCGCGGGCTCGTCCGCTACGTCGACCGCCAGCGCCACGTGTGGATGCTCGCGGACGCACTCGACGAGGCGAGCGTTGTCGACCAGGTCGCAATGCTCCGGGGAAAGGCCCGAGTCAACGGGGTGGACGGCTACCGGTTCCGCGTGGCTGTGCCCGGGCAGGGTGCGGCATCCGGCGCGTCGGTCGTGCTGGACGTGAGTGGCCCCGTCTTGCCAACGCTCCACGTGGCGGCGTCGCCACGTCGTGGTGTGGTGCGGCTCACCCAGCTTGCCGACACGACTGCGCCGTCCGGTCGGACGGTCGTGGCGGCCACGCGATCCACGGCTGCGCCCATCGCGACGAAAGCGCCGACCAGGACGCCGACGCCCACCGCCAGCCCGACGCGCACCGCGACGGCGACGCGGACACCCACGGCACGGCCACCTTCGACGCCAACACCGACCTCGACGCCCTCGAGCGAGAGCTGGGTGCACGCCGCGGCCGGACAGGCGGTCGCGCTCGCCTCGCGCGATGGGGCAGTGCGCGTGGACGTGCCTCGCGCAGCCGTCGTGCAGCCGACGGACTTCACCTATGATCCCGAACCGGCGGCGCCGAGCGGTCCCGGGTTCCGACCCGTCCGCACCTTCCGGCTCGAAGCGCGGGGAGCGACCGGCGACGTTCACCACTTCCCCGTGCCGCTGCGCATCGCCGTTACGTACGATCCCCGCGTGCTTCCGCGACTTGGCATCAAGGAGCGCAACCTCGGCCTGTGGTACGTCGATGCCGCGAGCGGCAAGTGGACCGCCATCCCATCACGCCTCGATCAGGCCACCCGGACCGTCACGGCGGCTGTCGATCACTTCACCGTATTCGGCATCGGCGCGCCGGCGGCCGTGTCCGACGACTTCGCGCGGGCCGACGGCGTCGGACTGGCGCTCGCTGCGACCGGCCAGCCGTGGCTCGCGGACGGAACGCCGCTGGGCATCTGCGGCGGGACCTACGCGTGCGTCGCCGCCCAGACGACCGACCCGGGGCACTACGCGCGCATCGAGAGCGGGCTCGCGGCGCAGGACGTGACGATCGCGATCGCGCCTCGCCCGACGACCGCGCAGGGCCAGGTGGGCACGCTGTTGAATGTGACCCCGGACTGGAGCACCAACTTGCTCTACGCGGGTGTCGACGCGGTCGGCCACGTCGAAGTCTGGTCGCTGGTCGGCGGGGTTTGGAACGGTCCCCTGTACACGGCACAGGCCGGCGGCTTCGGTTCACCAGCCGCCCACACCCTCGAAGCGTACGCGGCAAACGGCGTGCTGTCGGTGGCGATCGACGGCGCGGCCGTGCTGACAGGCGTGACCGTTCCGTCCCCGCCCACCGGCGCGACGCAAGCTGGGTTCTTCATCGACTCGTCCGATCCGAGCCAGGCCAACTGGGGGCGGATCGACACGTTCACGGTGACGTCCTGACGCGGGCGCGCCATAATCATCGGGGAGCGATCGAGGGAAAACAACGGTACCCGCAGCCGGATTCGAACCGGCGATCTCCACCTTGAAAGGGTGGCGTCCTAGGCCTCTAGACGATGCGGGCGCGGCTCCAATTGTACAGAGCCAGCCCTGTGTGAAACCCGGCTAATGCCAGAGCTCGACCCGCTGCCGCTCTTCCCGCTCCACACCGTGCTCTTCCCCGGTGCGCTGCTGCCGATCCACGTGTTCGAGCCGCGGTACCGACTGATGATCGCCCGCTGCCTCGACGCAGCCTCGCCGTTCGGGGTCGTCCTGATCCGGGCCGGGCGCGAGGTTGGCGACGCCGCCGAGCCGTACGCGTTCGGCACCAAGGCGCGGATCGTCCACCACGAGCGGCTCGACGACGGGCGCATGCACCTCGCCTGCGCCGGCACCACCCGCTTCCGCATCGCCGAGCTCCACCACGACGAGCCGTACCTGACCGGTCGCGTCGAGCCGGTCGACGAAGGGGCAACGGAACCGGCCGCGGGCGCGGCGGCCGAGCGGGCACGCGCGGCCTTCGAGCGCTTCGTGGCCAGCCTGGGCACGACGGCCTCCCCCGACCTACGCCTTCCGTCCGACCCAGCCGAGCTGTCGTTCGCGCTGGCGGCGGTGCTGCTGCTGCCGTTGGCTGAGCAGCAGCTGCTCCTCGAGCTGACGTCCACGCTCGAACGGCTGGAACGGCTCACCGCTACGCTCGAGCGGGAGCTGCAGCTGCGGCGGCGCGTCGGGCTAACGCGCCCGGCCGCGCCAGGGCAGATTCGGCCTCCGTCGCCGAACTGAACCGCCACAGTCTAGTGCCGCTTCTTTAACGCCGCGTCCACTTGACATACGGTCGGAGCCCGGTACCATTGGCTCTCGCTCATCCCACGTCAGACCTCGTCTCGGCGTTGCCTGGTGGAGCCGGGACTGGTGTTCTTTTTTCGCGTCGGGAGTCTGTATCCGATTGTCTGCGGTGTCGGTTTGGCGCGGCCCGCGCCCGGCGTACGTCGAGCCAGCAGCACGCCGGGCCAGGTCGCCCCGGCTCCGTCGCCCGGTCGGCAGCCGACACCTGCCGATCGCGCTCCTGTGCGCCTCGCCCGTCTTCGTCGTCGCGCTGTGGCTCTGGATCGAGGAGCCGCAAGTCGTCGCGCGGTTCGCGGCGCGCTTCGTCGTCGCGGCGGTCCTGCTCGTGCTGTTCACCGGCCTGGGGCTCCGCGCCGTGCGCCGCCGCGGCGTCGACGAGCTGCGCAACCTCGGACGTGTCATCCGCCGCGTCGAGAGCGGCGACTTCGACGGACGCATGCCGGCGTTCGATGAGCCGGAGGCCGCGCGGTTGGCTGCCATTTCCGCCGACATGGGGCGGCGGATGCGCGAAGCCGAGGAAAGGGCCATCGACCTCGAGCACCGGTCGCGGCGGGACCGCCTCCGCCACGAGTCGGTAGTCGAGAGCATCGAGTCGGAGAACGCCAAGCTGCGTGCCGAAACGACGATCCTGCACGGATTCGGCGGCATCCTCAACCGAACGCTCGCGCCGTCGCAGATCTGCTCGGAGCTCATCACCAACATCCGCGGCAAGGTCGAGTTCGCGATCGCGACCGTTTACCTGCTCGACGAGACGGGCCAGACGCTGGTGCCGCAGGCGGTGATGACGCCAGAACACCACACGCCGCTGGCTGGCAACTTCCTCCAGCACACGCCGGCGGGCCAGGAGGTCTCGATCCGGACCGTCGCCGGCTGGGTCACACAGACCGGCAAGGTCGTGCGGATCGACGAGACGGCCGGCGACTCGCGCTGCGCCGACGTGCCGCCCGACATGCGCTCGATCCTGGCCGTGCCGCTGCGCGCCCGTCAGGGCATCCTCGGCGTCATCCAGCTCGAGCACTACTACCCAAGCGCTTACGACGGCTCGGACGAGCGCATTCTCGCCTCGCTCGCCAACCAGGCGGCGATCGCGGTCGAGAACGTGCGCCTGTTCGAGGAGGCCGCCAAGGTCACGGCGCTCCGCGAGCTCGACCGGCTGAAGTCGGAGCTGCTCTCGACCGTCAGCCACGAGCTCCGCACGCCACTCGCCTCCATCAAAGGCTACGCCGGCACGCTGCTCCGCTCCGACGTGGACTGGGACGAGGAGACGCGCCGCGAGTTCCTCCAGATCATCGACGAGGAGAGCGACCGGCTCGGCGAGCTGATCGAAGACCTGCTGCAGATGTCGCAGATCGAGGCCGGTACGCTGCGGATCGATCCGCAGCCGATGCGCATGCCCCGGCTCGCCCAGCGGGTCGTCAAGCGTGCCCGCTCGGCGAGCCAGCGTCACACCTTCAGCGTCGTGTTCCCGGCTGACTTCCCGGACGTGCTCGCTGACCCACGTCGCGTGGAGCAGGTCCTGCGGAACCTGGTCGAGAACGCGGTCAAGTACTCGCCCGACGGCGGCACCGTGACGGTGCGTGGCGACGTCGAGGGCGGGCAAGCGCTGATCTCGGTCTCCGACGAGGGGATCGGGATCGCAGCGGAGGACCTCGGGCGTGTGTTCGATCGGTTCTACCGGGCCGACGGCGCGGCCGTGCGCCGGGCCGGTGGCACCGGGTTGGGGCTGTCGATCTGCCAGGGCATCATCCAGGTCCACGGCGGGCACATCTGGGCGGAGTCCCAGCCCGGCGCTGGCAGCACGTTCCGCTTCACCCTGCCGCTGGCCGACTCGAGTCAGCCACCCACGACGCAACCCCGCGAAAACCAGGAGGATTCCGAATGAAGCAAGCCACCATCCTCGTCGTCGACGACGAGCCGCGCATCGTCCGGCTCGTGCGGAGCAACCTCGAGCCGGCTGGCTACAAGGTGCTCACGGCGGCGGACGGGGAGCAGGGCCTGCGGATGGCCGAGATGCACGACCCGGACCTGATCATCCTCGACATCATGCTGCCGGGGATGGACGGGTGGGAGGTCTGCCGCCGCGTCCGCGAGTTCACGACCGTGCCGATCCTGATGCTCACCGCCAAGGGCGACGAGCAAGACAAGGTGCGGGGCCTCGAGCTGGGCGCCGACGACTACTTGCCGAAGCCGTTCGGCATCCAGGAGTTGCTGGCGCGCGTGCGCGCGCTGCTGCGCCGCGCCAAGCTCCCCGGCGAGTCAAAGCGCGACCCGGTGTTCGTCTGCGGCGACCTCTCGATGAACTTCGCCCAGCGGCGCGTGACGGTCAAGGGCAAGGGCGACATCAAGCTCAGCCCGACCGAGTACAAGCTGCTGTACGAGCTGGTGACCAACGCCGGCCGCGTCCTTCTCCACCAGGACCTGCTCCGCAAGGTCTGGGGCCGCGGATACGGCGAGGAAACCGAGTACCTCCGGGTCTACGTGCGCTACCTGCGCCAGAAGCTGGAACCGGATTCGTCGAAGCCCCAGTACATTCTGACCGAGCCGGGGGTCGGCTACCGGTTCGCCGATCCGGCCCAGTTCAACCCGCGGGCGGAGGAGGAGAACAGCCCCGAGATCGTTAACGCGTAGCGACGGCCTCCTAACGGCCCCTTAACGGGCTAACCGGCATGATCCGTGGCGCGAGTCCTCGCGCCACGGGATCACTCGCGGAATGCCCAAGGAAAGGAGGGAACGTCCAAGCAGACCCAGCGGGCGCGCCCGGCTCCTTCCCGGGCGCGCCCGTTTTCACGACCGGCCGCGAATCTGCGCCTGGAACTGCCGCGCCAGCGCGTCCTCGATGCGCGCGTGGGTCTCGGCCACTTCCCGGTCGTTGAGCGTCCGATCCGGCGACTGGTAGGTGATCCGGTAGGCGAGGCTGCGCCGGCCAGGGCCGATCCCCTCGCCTCGGTACTCGTCGAACAGGTCGGCCGCGACCACCAGCGGGCGTCCCGCCCGCACGATCGCCCGCCTAACGTCCTCGCTCGGCGCCGACTCCGGCAGCACGATCGCCAGGTCCTGGTACACGGCCGGGAAGCGCGCCAGGCTGCGGAACGGCTGCACACCCACGATCGCGTCGAAGACGCGGTCGAGGTCGAAGCCGGCCAGGAAGACTGGCTCGGCCAGATCGAAAGCGCTGCGGACCGCCAGCGCCACCTCCCCGAGCCCACCCAGCAGAGCCGGCTCCTGCCCGCGCCCACCGGGCAGGACGATCGCCGCGGCGTGGCCGCGGCGGAACAGCGGGTGCTCGAGCGGTGCCCAATCGACGCGCGGCACGCCGATCCGGTCGAGGGCCGCCTCGACGACCCCCTTCACCGCGAAGAAGTCCACCTCGACCCGCGAGCCCCAGCCGGCGCCCGAGGCGTACGCGCCGCTGCCGATCGTTAGCACCCGCCGCTCCTCCGGCAGATCGCCGTCGCGCCGGAGGTAGATGCGGCCGATCTCGAACAGCCGCACGTCGCGGTCGGTCCAGCGCAGGTTGTCGCGGATCGTCTCCAGCATCGAAGGGAACGTGCTGGTCCGCAGGACGCTCATCTCGGCGCTGAGCGGGTTGACGATCCGCAGCGGCTCGACGCCCGGCATGAGGCGCGCATCCAGCTCCCGCGCGAGCCGCGCCATGCCCTGCCCGATCGGCAGCTTGTCGAGCCGCGCCTCGCTCGTCATGGAGTAGGTGATCACCTCGGTCAGGCCGCACCCGACGAGCACGTCGCGGAGCTGGTCCTCGCGGCGCCAGGCCGCGTCGGGCGGCGTCGGCGGCGGGACCGCGCCGCGCAGCTGCGTCGCCGGCAGCTCGTCGTACCCCTTGACGCGCGCGACCTCCTCGACGACGTCGGCGGGGATCCCCACGTCCACCCGCCGGTACGGAACGTCGACGTGGATCGTCGCGCCATCCGCCCTCACACCGAAGCCCAGGCGGCTGAGCACCTCCTCGATCTCCTCGACGGCGTAGCGCACGCCGAGCAGCCGCTCGAACTCGACGACCGGCACGTCGACGCTGCGCGGCCGGGCGGGCTCCGGGTAGGCGTCCACCCAGCCCGGCGCGACCGCGCCGCCGGCCAGGTCGTGGAGCAGCTGCGCGGCGCGCGCGAGCGCCGGGATCGTCAGCTCAGGCGGCAACCCCTTCTCGAAGCGGCGTGACGCCTCGCTCGGCAGCCGCAGTGCGCGGCTGGTCTTGCGGATGCTGGTCGGGTTGAAGCATGCGGACTCGAGCAGGACGCGGGTCGTCTGCTCGGAGACCTCGCTGTCCTCGCCACCCATCACGCCGGCGACCGCGACCGGCCGCTCCGCGTCGGCGATCGCCAGCATCTCCGCATCGAGCGCGCGGTCCACTCCGTCGAGCGTCCTGATCCGCTCGCCCGGGCGGGCGCGGCGAACGACGATGCGACCCCCGCCGATGCGCTCGAAGTCGAACGCGTGCATCGGCTGGCCGTACTCGAGCATCACGTAGTTCGTAACGTCGACGACGTTGTTGATCGGCCGCACGCCGGCGGCCGTCAGGCGGTCCCGCAGCCACTTCGGCGACGGCCCGACGCGGACGTTCTCGACGAGCGCCGCCGAGTAGCGCCGGCAGAGGTCGGGGTCTGCGATCTCCACCCGCACCGAGTCCGCGGCCGGCCGACCGCTGGTCGGCACCTCGACCGTAGGCTCGCGGTACGCGCCCCGCGTGAGCGCGGCGACCTCGCGCGCGACGCCGAGCAAGGCCAGGCAGTCGGAGCGGTTCGGCGTCAGCTCGAGCTCGAGCACCGTGTCGCCGAGGTATTCGGCCAGCGGCGTCCCAACCGGCGCGTCGGGCGGCAGGACGAGGATGCCGGCGTGATCGTCGCCCAGCCCAAGCTCGGCTGCCGAGCAGACCATTCCGGCCGACTCGACGCCGCGGATCTTGCCGGGCCGCAGCTTCGCCTTGCGCGGCGGGTCCTGGTGGAAGTCCACCAGCTCGGCACCGGGGAGTGCGAACGGGACGCGGTCGCCCACCTTGATGTTCGGCGCGCCGGTCACGACCGTCAGCGTGCCGATCGCGTAGTTCACGGTCGCGAGCCGTAGGCGGTCCGCATTCGGGTGCGGCTCGATCCGCGTGATCTCGCCGACGTACACCTTATCCCAGTCGCCCGTGCGCTCCACCGCCCCGACCTCGACACCGGCCAGCGTCAAGCGGTGGGCCAAGTCGTCGATCGGCGTGTCGAAGGAGACGTACTCGCGGAGCCAGCTAACGGGAACCCTCATTTGACCTGCCTCAGGAAGCGGAGGTCGTTCGCGTAGAACAATCTGATGTCGTCGATGCCGTACTTGAGGAGGGCGACGCGCTCGGGGCCGAGCCCGAAGGCGAAGCCGCTGTACGTGGATGGGTCGTACCCGACGTCGGCCAGCACCTTCGGGTGGACCATGCCCGCGCCCATAATCTCGATCCAGCCGGTGAACTTGCAGAGACGGCAGCCTTCGCCTTTGCACTTGAAGCAGTCGATGGCGACCTCGACGCCCGGCTCGACGAACGGGAAGTACGAGCAGTAGAACAGCACGCGCCGCTCGGCGCCGAAGAGCGCCTGGGCGAACGCCGTGAGCGTGCCTTTCAGGTCGGCCATCGTCACGCCGACGTCGACCGCCAGCCCTTCCACCTGGTAGAACATCGTCTCGTGCGTGGCGTCGACCGCCTCGTACCGGTAGCAGCGCCCGGGAACGACCACGCGCACCGGCGGCTCGGTCCGCTCCATCACGCGCGCCTGGTTCGGCGACGTGTGCGTCCGCAGCAGCATCTTGCCGGGGTTGACCGGGTCGTCGATCCAGTAGGTGTCCCACATGTCGCGGGCGGGGTGGTCGGCGGGGATGTTGAGCAGCTCGAAGTTGTAGCGGTCCCACTCGACCTCGGGACCCTCGACCACGCGGAACCCGAGCGAGTCGAACACCTGCAGGATGTCGCGCAGCGCGCGGGTCGTCGGGTGCACCTGACCCAGCGCCACCGGCCGACCGGGCAGCGTCACGTCGAGAGCGCCGCCCGCTTCCGCCGCGGCTTGCTCGAGCGCGGCCTTGCGCTGTTCGAACGCTGCGTTGAGGGCCTGCATCGCGGCGTTGACGGCCTGGCCAACCTCGCGCCGGCTCTCCGGCGGCAGCGAGCCGAGCCCTCGCGACGCCTCACTCACCAGCCCGCGCCGCCCCAGGTACTTCACGCGCCACGCTTGCAGCGTGTCGTCGCTCGTAACAGCAACGATCTCGGCCAGGGCTCGCGCTCGAAGCTCCGCGATCTCGTTCGCAGTTGTCACGCGCCTACCTCCGGACACAGAACGGCCGCACCCGTCAGGGACGAGGCGCGGCCGTGCCCGTGGTACCACCCTGATTACCGATTCGCCCGCGGCGATTCGGTCACTCGTTCATCGGCTCGGAAGTGAACTTCCCGACCTCCGACGGTCCGGGCTCTCAGTCGACGACCCGGGCTCCCTGAACGATCGGTTCGGCCAGTACTTTTCTTCGTCTCAGCCGAGCTATGCGGTTGTCGCGGCGGCGACCTGCCGAGCCGCCTCGAACACGATTATAGAGGCGGCCACCCCGACGTTCAGGGATTCGACCGGGCCAGCTATCGGGATGTGGACCGATCCCGTGCCGAGCCGACGCATCGGCTCGGACGGCCCGCGGGCCTCGGAACCCACGACGAGGGCGCTCGGCGTACGCCAATCCACGCGGTCGTACGGTGTGCCGGTGCGGGCCTCTGCCAGCCAGACCGGCCGGCCCGCGAGCAGAGCAGCCAACTCCTCGTCCGTCGGCCTGATGACACGCAGGTGGAAGAGCGCCGCGGCGGCAGCCCGGACCGCCTTCGGGCCGTACGGGTCGGCGCCGCCGCGCACGACCACGGTCGACACGAGGCCCGAGGCGAGCGACGAGCGCAGAATCGTGCCGACGTTACCGGGATCCTGAAGACCATCGAGCACGACCACCAGGTGGCCAGGTTCTCCAGCGTGTCCACCCTCGGGCAGGGGGAACACGACGACGACGCCCTGCGTCGTCTCCACGTCGGCGATCCACTGCAGCAGCTCCGGGGTCGTCTCGACGACGCGCGTGCCGGCGAGCGCCTGGCGGACCCGCGCGCCTTCCGGGCGCCGCTCCAGCAGCTCGGGCGCGACGAACGCCACGCTCGGCCGGGCACCGCCGGCGAGGGCGTCGAGGACCAGCCTGGTTCCCTCGGCCAGGAACGCCCGCTGCTCGCGGCGCCCGGCCACCTCGTGCAGGTCGCGCGCCGCGCGGACGAGCGGGTTGTGGCGGCTCGCGATACGGGCGCGTGGCGCGCCCGTCGGACTCACGCTAGCTGGCGGCGAGCGCCTCGCGGGCCAGGCCAACCACCTTCTCGAAGCCGGCCGCGTCCATCACGGCCATCTCGGCCAGGCTCTTGCGGTCGAGCCCGATGCCAGCCAGCTTCAGGCCGTGGATGAACTGGCCGTACGGCAGCCCTGCCATCCGCGACGCCGCGTTCACCCGGGTGATCCACAGCCGCCGCATGTCGCCTTTGCGCTCGCGCCGGTGTGCGTACGCGTACGACCACGCGTTGAGCAGCGACTCTTTGGCGCGCCCGTAGAGCTTGTGCTTGCTGGCGCGGTGCCCTTTGGCCAGCTTGAGGATCTTCTTGTGGCGTGCGCGCGCCGTCACGCCCCGCTTGACGCGAACCATCGATCAGTCTCCTGCTGCGCGGCTCAGGCGCCGTACGGAATGACGCGCGCGATCCGCTTCTGGTCGGCTGGTGCGACGACCAGCATCTCGTCGAATTCCTGCTTGGCCCGCCGACTCTTCTTGCGGCGCAGGTGGCTCTTCATGTGGCGCGTCCGCATGAGCTTGCCGGTCCCACTGAACTGGAACCGCTTCGATGCACCTTTGTGCGTCTTGACCTTCGGCACTACGCCCCCTCGAAGAACAGCAGGCGATTATACCCGGCCGTGGTGCATCCGACCAATGGCATAGGAGTTGCCCCCCTGCGGAGTGATCTGGCGCCAGGGGATCGGCCCGTCGCTGCGAGGTCCGCAATTCCTGCTGGATCAGCGTGCGGCGCGGCACATCGAGGGATTCCTCAACCAGGCAAGGCTCGTCCTGGTCGGCTGCCTGTTGCTGCTCGCCAACGCCCGCCTGCTGCCGGGCAGCAGCCCGCGGCTGCTGGTCGCGCTGGCGATCGGCGGCGTCGGCTGGGTGGTCGCGGTCGCGCTGTTGACGCGCTACGCCTACCGTCCGTGGGTCGCCATCGCGATCGCACTGGGCGACACCGTGTTCGTCTCGGTGCTGGTCTACCTCACCGGCGGCCCAGCCAGCCCACTCGAAGCGCTCTACGCCATCCTCATCTTTGCCGCCGCGGTCCGGCTGACGCGGATCCACAGCCTCCTCCTCACGCTCGCCGTCATCCTCGCCTACGTCGAGGTGAGCTGGGTCCATCCGCTCTTCACCGTCGGCCTCTTCGCCGATGCCCTCGCCACGCGCGCCGTCATTCTCGCCGCAACGGGCGTGCTGGCCTCGCTCATCGCCGACGAGGTCGCGCGGCAGCGCCAGTTGGTGGTCGAAGCAGAGGGCCGCGTCGCGAGCCTGACGCTGATCGACCACGTCACCCGGACGCTGAACGCCGCCGCCGAGGTCGACGACGTCCTCGAAGCGGCCGTTTCGCTCGCGGCGGAGCTGCTCGGCGGCTGCGCGATCGCGGTCCTCCCGTCCGACGGACGGGTCCGGGCTCGCGTGAAAGCCAGGGGCGTGACGTGGCCCGACCGGCCGCCGGGGCTGGCGGGCGATCTCCGCGTCGACGTCGTCCGCGTGATGCGCGCCCAGGGGTGCGCCGCGGTGCTCGGCGCACCCGTCGGCCCGCCCGAGCGGCCGAACGCCTGGCTCTACGTCGGCACCCGGCAGACCGACGCCGCTACACCGGCCGACCGCGCCGTGCTGCAGCGCATCGCCGAGGAGACCGCCAACGCCTTGCAGCGCACCGGGCTGCTCCAGCGCGAGCGTCAGCGCGCCGCCTCACTCGCCGCGCTGGCCGAGGAGAATCGGCGCCTTCTCGAAGATGAGCGTGAGACGGTCGCGCGGTTGCGCCAGCTCGCAGTCCACAAGGACGGCTTCATCGATTTGGTCGCCCACGAGCTCCGCACGCCCCTGACTTCCGTCAAAGGCTTCGCGCAGCTCCTGCTGCGCGGTCCGACGACCAGCGCCACCCGCCGTTACCTCGAGATGATCCTCGGCGAGAGCAACCGGCTCGTCCGCATCATCGACGATATCGTCGACCTCTCGCGCATGGAGCGGGGCCTCCTCGAGATGCAGCGCGATCCGGTCGACGTCCGCTGCGTGCTCGCCGACGTCGAGCACGCGCTCGCCGCGACCCCGTATCGCGTGCGGATCGACGTGACCGACGAGCCACTGCCCGTTCGGGGCGACCGCGACAAGCTCCGCCAGGCCGTCTTGAACCTCGTGTCGGCCGGCGCCGCGTACCACCAGAGCGCCCAGCCGATGCGCCTGCGAGCGCTCGCCGACGGCGACCGCGCCGTCGTCGCACTCGACGTGGCCGGGCGGATGCCGGTTTATGAGCTCGGGCGTGTGTTCGACCGGCGGCCCACCGGCACGGACGGCGGGCCGACTAGCCTGAGCCTCTACATCTGCAAGAACTTCGTCGAGGCCCACCACGGCGAGCTCCGTGTGGAGCAGCCCGGCCCCGACGCCGCGCGCGTCGTGCTCTCGCTACCGGCCAGCAAGACCGCCGACGGCCTGGTCACTCATAGCCGAGCTCGTCCAACCGCGCATCGTCGATCCCAAAGTGGTGGGCCAGCTCATGGATGAGCGTCTTGCGGACCTGATAGGCGATCTCCGCCTCGGACCGGCAGTCCGCCTCGATGGTGCGCTGGAAGAGCGTGATCTTGTCGGGTAGCACCATGCCGTACCCGGCCGAGCGGTGTGGCTGCGGGACGCCCTCGTACAAGCCGTACAGGTCGGCGCCGGGCTCTAGCCCCGCGGCGCGCCGCTGCTGCGGGCTGGCCTCGTCCGCGACGACGATCGCGACGTTCTCGAGCCGCTCGGCGAATCGCGGCGGGAGCTGCCGGATCGCGCGCCGCACCAGCCGGTCGAAGCGCGTCCGGTGCAGGCGATCGATCTGCCTGGGATCGTCGACGCGGCGCCGCCGCGTCGGCCGCTCGGTGGGCCGCATCGGCCAATGCTACCATCGGTCGGTTCCGCGACCAGTGATACAGCCGCCCAGCTCGATCGACGTCCTCGGCTGCCGGGTGGACAACGTGACGATGGCCGAGTCGGTCGCCTGGTGCGACGCGTTGATCCAGGCAGGCAGGCCGGCCTACGTGGTGACGCCGAACGCTGAGATCGTCATGCAAGCGCAGCGGATGCCAGATCTGCGCCGGCTCATCAACAGCTCGCAGCTCTCCATCCCGGACGGCGCGAGCTTGCTTCTGGCCGGGCGGATGCTGGGTCGGCCGCTGCGCGAGCAGGTGACCGGCACCGACCTGAGCTACGAGCTGGCCCGCCTGGCGTCGCGGCGGGGCTACCGGATGTTCCTGCTTGGCGCGGCCGAGGGCGTGGCCCAGGCAGCCGCGGCGCGGCTGGTCGCCCGCTACCCGGGGCTCCAGATCGCGGGGACGTTCGGCGGCTGGTCGCGGCCCGAGGGCGACGCCGAGACGCGGGCCGCGGTCGCCGCGGCCGCGCCGGTGGACATCCTGCTGGTGGCGTACGGCGCGCCGTGGCAGGAGCGGTGGATCGGCCGCAACGCCGCCGACCTGGACGTCAAGCTCGCGATGGGGGTCGGCGGCGTCTTCGACTTCATCGCCGGGCGCGTGCGCCGGGCCCCGCGGTGGCTGCGGCGGATCGGGTTCGACTGGCTCTTCCGCCTAGCGGTCCAGCCGTGGCGCTGGCGCCGCCAGCTCACGATCCCGCAGTTCCTCTGGCAGGTCTTGCTCGAGCGTGCGCGGCGCGCGCGGCGTCCGGCCGCGCCAGCTCAGTAGCACCGCCGCGCCGACCACGACGACGACCGCGACGCCGAAGACGTACGCCTTGTACGGGCCCGGGAACAGCAGGCCAGCCAGCCCGAGCAGCAGGCACGCCGCGTAGGCCGCGAGCGCGATCCGCCTGGCGCCCCACCCGCGGTGCGCCAGGCGGTGGACGAGGTGGGCGTCGTCGCCGCCTTTGAACGGCGAGCGCCGCCCGGCCAGCCGCTGGACGATGACCAGCGCCGTATCGAACACCGGCAGGCCCAGCACCATCAACGCCGTCGCGATCTTGGCGCCGCCGAAGATGGCGACCATCGCCAGCGCGTAGCCGAGCAGCATCGAGCCGCTCGTGCCCATGATCACGCGGGCCGGGTTGAAGTTGTACGGCAGGAAGCCGAGGCAGGCCGCCGCGAGGACCAGCGGTAGCAGCGCCACGGTGTACTGGCCCTGCGCGAGCGTCCGCGCAAGCAGGACGAGCGCCGCGATCGCCGAGACCCCGCCGGCGAGACCGTCCGACGTGTCGATCCAGTTCAGCGTGTTGATCATCCCGACGACCCACAGCACGGTGAACGGCACGGCGACCGCCAGCGGCAGCGTCAGGATGGCCCCCGAGGGCGTCGACACGTCGGCGATGTAGAGTCCGAACGGGATGGGCACGAGCGCGGCGGCGATCTGCCCCACGAGCTGCGTGGAGGGCCCCAGCCGCAACCGGTCGTCTAGGAACGCGACCGGCACGACGACCAGCAGGCCGGCGGCGAAGCCTCCCAACCGCCACCACTCCTCGTCGTTCCGCTGGAACAGCAGGACGCCGGCGAGCAGGCCGATCGTGAGGGAGGCGACCAGCGCGTAGCCGCCGGTCCGAGCGACGACCCGCTTCTGGAGCTCGCCGGGGCGCGGCCTGTCGACGAGCCCGACGCGGATCCCTGCCCGTCGGGCGATTGGCGTGAGTGCGAGCGACGCGACCAGCGTCAGCGCGAAGACGAGGACGAGCTCGAACGTCACGCGGTGACCGCGGCCGCCTCCGCGGCCTCCGCCATGAGCCGCCGCACCTCGGCGTCGTCGCCGACCTCGACCGCCCGTTGGAGCGCGCGGACGACCTCGCGCGCGTCAGCGGTCGGGCGCTCGGTGCGCACTTCGAGCACGCCGGCGAGCTCGGTCTCCTCCAGCCGCTCGTACGCGTAGAGCAGCTCCTCGTGGAGCCGCTCGCCGGGCCGCATCCCGACCTCTTCGATCTCCGGCTGCTTGCCGGTCAGCAGCTCGCCGAGCCGCAGGGCAAGGCGCAGCGTCGGCACCGGCTCGCCGACCGGGAGCATCAGCGGCCCGCGCGGGCCGTCGAGGCAGGCCGCCGCTGCGATGAGGGAGGTCGCCTCCGCGCTGGTGATGTAGTAGCGCGTCATTCGCCGGTCCATCAGCCGCAGCGGGCGCCCTTCGGCGAGCTGGTGCGCGAACAGCTCGACGACGTTGCCGGCCGTTTGGAGGACGTTCACGAGCCGAGCGATGCGCAGCCGACGCCGCGGGTCCTCACGGACTCGCCGCAGCAGCTCGAGCTCGACGAGCCGCTTGGTCGCCCCGTAGATGCTCGGCGGCCGCACGGCCTTGTCGGTCGAGGGGTAAACGAAGTCGCGGACGCCGGCCGGCAGCGCGCGGTCGGCCAGCGCCAGCGTCGAAAGCACGTTCACGTGGACGACCTGGTCGGCGTTCGTCTCCGCCAGCGGCACGTGCTTGTACGCGGCGAGGGCGAAGACCGCGTCGACGCCGAACTCGTCGACGAAGCGGATGAGCCGGGTCGTATCGCGGACGTCGGCGAAGTAGTAGCGGACGTCGGTCTCGCGGGTGTTCCCGCGGAGCCGCTCGCCGAGGCGGAACAGCGATGCCTCGTGGTGGTCGACGCAGACGACAGTGCCAGCCTCGAGGCGGATCATCTGGTCGACCATCCGCCCGCCGAGCGAGCCCCCTGCGCCGGTGATGAGCACCGAGGCGCCGCGGAAACGGCGGCGCAGCGTGCGCTCGTCGATCGTCAGCGGCGCGCGCTCGAGGAGCTGCTCCTCGGCGATCTTCCCCGCGATCACGAGACCGCCACCCGTGGGCCGCCCGCCGAGTCAGCCAGGCGCATCATGCCGCGACCCCGACCAGGTCGCGGCGCTCGGCAATGCGCCGCCAGGCGGCGCGCATGCGCTCGGAGCTGTTCGGATCAGGTTCGAGCACCTCGGTGACGATCCATCGCGCCTCAGGAAGGAGCATGTCGACCGCGGCGTCGAGGTCCATCGTGCCTTCGCCGTACGGCAGCCCCTCGCCAAGGATGCCCTCGGCGTCGGACACGTGGGCCGTCTCGACCCGACCACGCAGCGGTGCGAGGAACTCGGCCATCGTCCGTGCCGAGCTGGCGGCGCGCATCGAGCACCTCAGCGACTCGAAGTCGCCGCCGTCGCGGGTCGCGTTCAGGAAAAGCTGGGCGTGCGAGGTATCCACCGTGAACCGCAGGCCGTCGACCCGGTCGGCGAGCCGTGCGAGGTGCTCCGGCGGGCAGCCGACACGCGACGCCATGACGCGCGACTCGCGCATGCGCGCGACCGGCGGGATGTTTTCGACGGTCGGCACCATCCCGGCGTCCCGGCAGCGGGCGGCGTAATAGCACGCCAGCGGCCCGCAGGCGTCCACCAGCCGCAGGCCGTCCTCGGGTGTCACACCGCCGAGGTCGTCGGTCGGGCTGATCAGGTGAACGCACGCGGCACGCGCGCCAACGGCGCGGCCGAACGCGGCGAGCCGGTCGACCAGTGCGCGGTTGGCCGCCGAGTCGACCGTCAGATCGAAGAAGGAGCCGTCCAGTGAGCGGATCGGTCCTTCGACCAGGAGCGCGAACCCCTCGCGCGGGACGACGCTCATCCGATCCAGGAGCTGCTCCAGCCATCCATCGTGCCCGACGTCGCGGAGGTCGAGGTAGATCTCCAGGCCTTCCGGCACCGGCCTCGCGAGCCTATCGGCCAACTGCTCGGGCGTGGGCCGAGCCTTCAGCACGATCCGAGGTAACGCCCCCCTGGCAGGGCGCGGCGCGCTGTCTTCGGAGGCGCGCCGCGGGTCGAAAGTGTGCGAAATCACGTGACATATTACACGCCGACCGTCAGCCCACGTCCGCTAGAAAGTAATCAATTAGCTCGCGCACGCCCGAGCGCACCTCTCGCTGCCGCCGGAAGCCCGCGTCGTCGAGCTGCGACCGCCCGTCCGGCACGATCGCCACCTCCGGGCCAGCACCCTCGATCCGCGGGTCCAGCCCCCGCGCCAGCGCCTCGTCGTGGACCACGCGCGCCAGCTCGGAGACGGTCATCCATTCGCCCAGCACGTTGATCGGCGCGTAACCGGGCTCGGCGAGCTCGGCACACCGCGTCAAGGCAGAGACCGCGTCGGCGACGTGCAGCAGCGAGAGGGCGCCGGCGCCCGGCGCGACGCGCATCGGCTCGCCCCGCCGCGCTTGCCACGAAAACCGGTTCGGCACCGTCATGAAGCGCGGGTCGCGCTTCATGACGGGCGATAGCCCGTAGACGATCGCCAATCGAGCGCTGACGGCTCGCAGCCGCCCGCCGTCCGCGTGCATCTCGATCAGCTTCTCGGCGTAGATCTTCGACAGATGGCTCAGGTCGCGCTGGACGCCGTACGGCGTCCCTTCGTCGAACACCGCCGGCAGCGGCTGGCCGTAGACGCGGAGGGAGCTGCCGAACACGAGCGTCGGCACGCCATGCGCCAGAAGGGCCTCTAGCACGACCCGTGGTCCGACCAGGTTGGTGCGCTCCGTGTACTCCGGCGGGGCGGCGGTGGGGTCGGCGCTCGCCTGCCCGGCGAGCAGGTAGGCCGTCTCGATCGGCTCGCCGCCGAAGCAGCGCGCCACGTCGGCGGGCTCGGCGACGTCGCCTTCGACGAAGGTGAACGAGCCGTGCCGGACGAGCTGGTCGATCGCCCGGCGGTCGGTCGAGAAGCCGTTGTCGAAGCCGACGACCCGCTCGCCGCTCAGCAGCAGCTCGCCGGCCAGCGCCGCGCCGATGAAGCCGACGCCGAGGACCAGCGTCGCCACGGACTAGGCGCCGCTCGCCACGCCGAGGACGGCGAGCGATCCGGGTGCTCTCCGGGCGGGTCGCGCGAGCGACCAGTGCCAGGCCCCCTCCCTGCCAACGAGACTGCTCGTCGCCGCGCCTCTCGGCATGACAAGTCGCGTCAAAGGCCGCGGAAGTCGGAACCAAGGATCACCGTCACGTCCGGGTCGCCAGCTGCACCCGCGTCCGACTTGACGTTGGCCGCGCCGACGCCGAGCAGCGCTGCCAGCCGCTTCACCGTCGCGGGCTTGCCGTGGTGGTCGACGATCGTGGTCTGCGCGTAGGTCGACCGGTCGGCGCTGTCGATCCGGCTGACCGTGAACCCCTGCGCCTTCAGCGCCGCGCCGGTATTTGTGGCGAGACCTTCGCGCGCGGTGCCGTTCAGCACTTCGATCCTGGCGGCTTCCTTCCGCGCCTGTGGGTCGTAGAACATCTCCTGGATCACGGCGTGGATCTTCTCGCGGTCGGGGATCAGTACCGTGCCGTCGCGGTTGACGTCGATGATCATCGAGTCGTCGATCGCCTTGCTCTCGATCGAGCTGGACGGTATGCGGCGGCCCAGGTCGGCGAGCGCCAGCATCGTCGTCCAGGGGATGTCGGTCGTGACCGAGTTCTTGACGATCATGAACATCGACGGCAGCTTCGGGATCAGGCCGAGGTTGAGTACCTGGTCGCGGGCAGCTTGCAGCACCTTGCGCTGCCGCATGGACCGCCCGAAGTCCGAGTCGGCGTGCCGCGAGCGCGCGTAGCGGAGCGCCGTCAGCCCGCTCATCCGCTGCGGCCCGACCGGGACGTAGACGCGGGTGATCCCGTACTTTTCGTTGGGGTACTCGTCGTCGAGGATCGCGCGGTCGACGTCGATCGTTACGCCCCCGATCGCGTCGATGAGCTGCTCGAAGCCGCGGAAGTCGACCCGGGCGTAGTAGTTGATCGGGACGCCGAAGTTGTAGGACACAGTCCGACGCGCCGCGTCCGGCCCAGAGCCCGGCTTCTCGAGCTCGCCGAAGAAGTGGGCGGTGTTGATCTTGTTCTCTTCCCTCCCGCGCCCGAGCGGCACCCACAGGTCGCGCGGAATCGACAGGAGCCCCGCGGTGAGATTGGTGGGGTCGATCGTAAGCAGCATCATCGTGTCGGAGCGGGTGGGGAGCCCCTTCTCGTCGTCCCGCTGGTCGATGCCGAGCAGCAGGATGGTCACCCGCTCCTTGCCGTCCCAGACTGGCAGCGGCTCGTCTGGTACCGCCGTCGCCGTCGCTGTCACACCTGGCGCGAGGGTCGCGGTCGGCCTCGCGCTCGGGTTGACGATCTTGCCGAGGTCGAGCGGGGCGACCGCGACGATGCTGGGCGGCCTGGGCGGCGGCGTCCCGGCGAGCAGCGAGCGCACCGTCGTCAGGAAGATCCAGCCGGAGTAGAGCCCGCCGCCGACGAACAGCGCCAGAAGCGTGAAGAGCGCCGCCGCCGCGATGGGGTGGCGCCGCGCGGGCGGCTCGGGTGGCTGATCGAACACGAAGCCGACCGATTCTAGCCGAGCGTTCTTGCTTTGGCGACTTGTCGAATAGCTGACCTATAATCTCGCCGCACTTATCAACTCGGGAACCACATTTTGGTCAAGCGTACCTGGCAGCCAAAACGGCTTCCGCGCAAGCGTGAGCACGGGTTTCGCGCGCGCATGTCGTCGCACTCGGGGCGCAACGTGCTCAAGCGCCGTCGGCTCAAGGGTCGGAAGCGGCTCACGGTCGTCTAGTCTGGTCGGCGCGGATCGGCCCGGGGTCGCTCGAGAGGCCGGCGCCGTGCGAAAAGAGAATCGTCTTGCCTCCGAGGCCGATTTCCGTCGCGTTCGTGGTGAAGGTCGTGCCTGGGCACACCCTCTGCTCGTGCTCCATGCTCGTCGAAGCAGCGGCCCGACCTTCCGCCTGGGTGTCTCGACGAGCAAGCGGCTCGGCAAGGCGGTCGTTCGGAACCGCGTGCGCCGGCGGTTCCGTGAGCTGTTCCGGGCGCGTCTGAAAGGGCTGCGAGAGGGTTGGGACGTCGTCATCGTCGCGCGGCCGGGCGCCGCGGGCGCTTCGTTCAGCCAGCTGGGCGAAGCCGTCGACCAATTGCTGGCGCGTGCACACCTGCTGCGGCTACACCTTCCGTCGGAGGCGGCATCGTCGACGACGCCGAGCCGCGAGCAGCCAGCCCGGGAGTGACTGCGATCGCGGTCGCCGTGATTCGCCTCTACCAGCTCACCATCTCGCGCATGCTGCCTTCGTCCTGCCGCTTCTACCCGTCGTGCTCCGAGTACACGAAGCAGGCGATCGAGCTGCACGGGCTCCGCCGCGGGGTCTTGCTCGGCCTGAAGCGGCTCGCGCGATGCCATCCGTTCAACCCGGGCGGGTACGACCCGGTCCCAGCCCGCTGACCGCGCAGGAGAAGTAGGACGTGAGTCCGTTCGATCTTTGGAACGATTACGTCGTCCAGGGGATCTTCGTCAACGCCCTGAAGTTCCTCTACGACGAGCTCGGCGCCGTCGGGCTGGCGAACTGGGGCATCGCGATCATCGTCTTTACCGTGATCGTGAAGACGCTGACGCTCCCGCTGACGCTGAAGAGCCTGCGTTCGACCCGGCGCATGCAGGCGCTACAGCCGCACCTTCAGCAGCTCCAGAAGCAGTACAAGAACGACAAAGAGCGGCTCATGCAGGAGCAGATGGCGCTCTACAAGGAGCACGGCGTCAACCCGGTCGCCGGCTGCCTCCCGATGATCGTTCAGATGCCGATCTGGATCGCGCTCTACCGGGCGCTCTACGACCTGGCCGGCGACCCCAGCTCGGGGTTCACCCAGCCGTTCCTGTGGATCACCAACCTCGGCGTCCCGGAGTTCACGGCCGCGAACTTCCCCCACGAACTCCCGATCCTGGCCGTGCTCACGGCGCTGACGCAGTGGGTCACCAGCCGCATGGCGATGCAGCCCACGCAGGACCCGCAGCAGCAGGCGATGAACAGCGCGATGCAGTTCATGCCGCTGATGTTCCTGTTCTTCTCGCTGAGCGTCCCCGCCGGGCTGGTCCTGTACTGGGTGACTTCGAACGTTTACCAGATGGTGCAGCAGTATTTCATCAGCGGCTGGGGCGGCATGGCGCCGCTCGTCGCCGGGCTGACGTCCGGTGGATCTGCCGCGACCACGCCGCCCGTGCCACCCAAGCGGGCGGTCCAAACCCCCAAACCAGCGAAGAACGGCGTGGATGCGCTGGCGCAGCAACCGGCGACAACCGTCAAGACGCCCTCGAACGACGGGCGCCGCCGGCGCAACAAACGCCGCTGAGGGGAATCGTTTCGTATGCAGAACGAGAGTCTCGAAGTAACTGCGCGCACAGTCGACGAGGCGATCGCCAAGGCCACCGAGCAGCTAGGACGGCCGCGCGAGGACCTCGAAATCACCGTCCTTTCGGAGGGACGCGGCGGAATCCTTGGCCTTGGTGCTGAAGACGCCCACATCCTCGTCTCGGTCAAATCGGTTGCCACGCCCCCGGTCGAAGTGCCGGTCGTCAACCCGCCGAAGATCGAGAGCGAGGAGGCGGAAGCTCGCGAGCGCGCGCCGATCACGCCCGAGCTCGAGAACGAAGCGCGCAACGTGCTGCTCGACCTCCTCGACCTGCTCGGCATGGACACCGACGTCGAGGTGGAGCGGCGCGACGGCAACCTCGTCCTGAGCGTGATCGGGGAAGACCTCGGCCTGCTGATCGGCCGCCGCGGCGAGACACTGACGTCGCTGCAGTTCGTGCTGAACCTGATCCTTGCCAAGCGGCTCAAGAAGTGGGCGCGCGTGGTCGTCGACGTCGAGGGCTACCGCGCACGGCGGGAGGAGACCCTCAGCGGCCTCGCCCGGCGCGTCGCCTACCGCGTCCAGCAGACCGGCCAGCCCGTCGCGCTCGAGGCGATGCCGGCCGGAGAGCGGCGCATCATCCATCTCGCGCTGGCCGACCACCCGCACGTCTCGACCGGAAGCGTCGGCGAGGGCGACCACCGGAAGGTCGTCATCTCCCCCAAGCGCTGAAGGGTGGCGCCGGCCACACCATCGTTCGTGATCGTCGGGCACGTCACGCGGGACGTGGTCCCGGGCGGGTTCACCGTCGGCGGCGCCGCGACCTACGCCGGGCGTATGGCGCGGAGCCTCGGCGAGCGCGTCGGCGTCGTGACGAGCGCGTCGGACGACTTCGACTTCCAGGCGGCGCTTCCCGGAGTCGAGGTCGTCCGCGTCCCGGCGGCCGAGACCAGCACTTTCGAGAACCGGTACGTCGGCGACACCCGCATCCAGTACGTCCGCGCCGTCGCCGCACCGCTCGACGCGAGCGCCGTGCCCGCAGCGTGGCGCTCGGCCGAGATCGCCTACCTGGCGCCCCTGACGAACGAGGTCGCGCCTGGCGTGGAATCGGCCTTCCCGAAGTCGATGGTGGCGGCCGGGCCGCAGGGGTGGCTGCGCCGATGGGGTGCCGACGGCCTGGTCGAGCTGGATGGGTGGGCGACGCTGGTCGAGCGGCTCGCCAGGCTCGACGCCGTGATCCTGAGCGAGGACGACGTCCAGCGCGACGAGGCGACCATCGACATGCTCCGCCGCCGCGTCCCTATGCTCGTGGTGACGCGGAGCTCGAAGGGGGGGACGCTCTTCCGACACGGCGAGCCGGTCCGCTACCCGGCTTTTCCGGCGAAGGAGGTCGACCCGACGGGTGCCGGCGACGCGTTCGCGGCGGCGTTCCTTATCCACCTGCGCGAGAGCCGCGACCCGATCGCGGCGTGCCTCTTCGCGAGCTGCGCGGCGAGCTTCGTCGTCGAGGCGGCCGGCGCCGACGGCATCCCGACCCCAGAGCAGATCTCGCGGCGCCTGGCGGCGGGACCGAAGTGAGCCGCGGTTACGCCTTCGCGAACCAGAAAGGCGGCGTTGGGAAGACGACGACCGCCATCAACCTGGCCGCCTACCTCGGCCTGGCCGGGAAGAAGGTGCTGCTGGTCGACATGGACCCGCAGGCGAACGCCACCAGCTCGCTGGGCCACGACAAGAGGTCCGGCGGACCGTCCGTCTACGATGCCCTCGTCGGCGCGCGCAGCGTCCAGGACGTCATCACGCCGACGAGCCACGCCGGCGTCGACCTGCTGCCGTCCGCCATCCAGCTCGCCGGGGCAGAGATCGAGCTGGTCGGCGTCATCGCGCGCGAGGCCCGGCTTCAGCGGGTGCTGAAGGGCGTCGCCGAAGGCTACGACTACGTGCTCATCGACTGCCCGCCGTCGCTGGGCCTGCTCACGGTGAACGCGCTGATGGCGAGCGACGGCGTGATCATCCCGGTGCAGTGCGAGTACCTGGCGCTGGAGGGGCTGGGCCAGCTTGTTTCGACGATCGACCTGATCCGCGACAACTTGAACCCCCGGCTGCGGGTCGCCGGCGTCGTGATGACGATGTACGACTCACGGACGAACCTGTCTCAAGGCGTGGTGGAGGAGGTGCGGCAGCACTTCCCGACGCTGACGTTCGACACGGTGATCCCGCGCAACGTTCGGCTCGGCGAGGCGCCCAGCTTCGGGCGGCCCATCTCGGCGTACGACCCTGGCTCCCGCGGCGCGCTCGCCTACAAGGCGCTCGCCGAGGAGCTAATCCGCCGGGATGAATCGGGGCACGGGTAGAATCACGCGCTACGAGGGTGCGGTGTGCTTTCGAAAGAGAGGCGCACCACGGGTGGAGCTGCTTTGAATCTACGCATCCCTGGTCCGACACCGGTTCCGCAGTCGGTCCTCGACGCCATGCGGCACGAGATGATCAACCACCGCGGGCCCGAGTTCGCGAAGATGATCGGCGGGGTCACTGAGTCGCTGAAGCGCTGCTTCCGGACGAACGGGGACGTCCTGATCCTCACCGCAAGCGGCACCGGCGGGCTCGAGGCCGCGGTCGTCAACACGCTCTCGCCGGGCGACGAAGTGCTCGGCATCTCGATCGGCTGGTTCGGCGAGCGGATCGCCGACATCGCCCAGGCCTACGGGGCGGACGTGACGCGGCTGACGGCGCCAGACGGCCAGGCGATCGACCCGGAGCGGGTCCGTGCGCACCTCCGCGCGCACCCAGGGACGAAGGCCGTCCTCGTCACGCACAACGAGTCGTCGACGGGCGTCACCAACCCGCTGCGCGAAGTCGCCGCGGTCGTGCGGGAGACGGATGCACTGCTCATCGTCGACGCAGTGAGCTCGCTCGCCGGGATCGACGTGCGCACCGACGAGTGGGGGCTCGACGTCGTCGTGACCGCCTCGCAGAAGGCGTGGGCGGCCCCGCCTGGCCTGACGATGCTGTCGATGAGCGAGCGCGCCTGGGTGGCGCAGCGGAGCGCGCGGATGCCGCGCTACTACTGGGACCTGGCGCAGGCCAAGTCGTGGCTTGCGAAAGGACAAACGCTCGCGACGCCGGCCGTCTCGATCTTCTTCGCGCTCGCCGAGGCGCTGCGGCTACTCGAGGCCGAGGGGCTGGATCGGTCGATCGCGCGGCACGCCCGCGTCGCGGCGCGCATGCGGGCCGGCGCCCGGGAGCTCGGGCTCGAGCTGTTCGCGGCGCCGGAGGTGGCCTCGAACACGGTGACGGCGATCAAGGCGCCGCCGGGAGTCGACGGCAACGCGATCGTCGCGATGGTGCGCGACGAGTACGGCGTCGAGCTGGCCGGCGGTCAGGGGCCGTTCGCTGGCAAGATCTTCCGCGTCGGCCACCTCGGCTGGGTCGACGAGGCCGACATGGACGCGGTGGTCGACGCGCTGCGGGCGGCCCTGCCCCGGCTCGGCCACGAGCTGCCCGTCGCCGCGCGGGGCTAGCCGTGCGCGACGTCGCGGTAGGCATCCTCGGCGTCGGCACGGTCGGGTCCGGCGTCCTATCGGTCCTCCACGCGAAGGGCGACCGCATCGCGGGATCGCTCGGCGCACGCATAGTGGTCAAGCGTGCGCTGGTGCGCGACCTCGACAAGCCGCGGACCGTACCGCTCAGCAGCGGCTTGCTCACCTCGGACGCCGACGCGGTCCTGGACGACGACGCAATCCAGGTGGTCGTCGAGCTGCTCGGCGGCGAGGAGCCAGCGCGCGCCTACATCGAAAGGGCGCTGCGCAGCGGCAAGCACGTCGTGACCGGCAACAAGGAGGTCATCGCCAAGCACGGCCGCGAGCTGCTGCAGGTCGCCGCCGAGCAGGGTGTCAACCTGTTTTACGAAGCGAGCGTCGGCGGCGGTATCCCGATCATCCGCGTGCTGCGGCGGGACCTGGTCGCCAACGAGATCAGCCAGATCCAGGCAATCATCAACGGGACGACGAACTACATCCTGACCGACATGGAGCAGGGTCGCGACTACGCCGACGCGCTCCGGCAGGCCCAGGCGCTCGGCTACGCGGAGGCCGACCCGCGGAACGACGTCGAGGGCATCGACGCGGCGTACAAGCTCTCGATCCTGGCGACGCTGGCCTTCCGTGCCGACGTCCGGCCCGAGGACCTGTACCGCCGCGGCATCGTCGAGCTGGACACCAAGGACTTCCGGTATGCGCGGGAGATGGGCTACGTGATCAAGCTCATCGCCAGCGCTCGGCTGGTCGATGGACAGATCGAGGCGGCGGTGACCCCGACGCTGCTGCCCGAGGACCACCACCTCGCGGCGGTCAAGGGCGTGTTCAACGCCGTGTTGATCGACGGCGACGAGATCGACAAGCTGATGCTCTACGGGCGCGGCGCCGGTGCGAAGCCGACTTCCTCGGCGGTGCTCGCCGACCTCTGCGCCGTCGTCCAGGACATCGTCTCGGGTGTCGCCGAGCGGATCGAGTTCCCGCGGCAGCGGCGCGCACTCCGACCGTTCGCCGAGACGGAAGCGCGCTATTACGTGCGCATGCTGGTCGCCGACCAGCCGGGCGTGCTCGCCCAGATCGCCCAGATCCTGGGCGACGAACGCATCTCGATCGCGTCGTGCATCCAGAAGGAGACCGACGACGAGGCGCGCGTGGCCGAGCTCGTGATCATGACGCACCCGGCCGGGCACGGCCGAATCGACCGTGCGCTCGGCCGCATCGGCTCGCTGCCGATCACCCGCAAGATCAACAGCGTCCTCCGCGTCGGCCGATGACCGCGCCCGCCGCGGCGGACGCGCCGAGCTAGCGTGCGGATCACCGCGCGTGTCCCGGCGACGTCGGCCAACCTGGGACCGGGCTTCGACTGCTTCGGCCTCGCGCTCGAGCTGCGCTCGGACGTCACGATGGCGGTCGGGGAGCCGTTCCGCATCGAGGTCGAAGGCGAGGGCGCCAGCCGGATCGCGCGCGATAAGCGCAACATCGTCTACCGCGCGATCCAGCTGTTCTACGAGCGGATCGGCCACCCGGCGCCCGACTTCGCGCTCTACCAGCGCAACCGCATCCCCACGTCCGGCGGATTCGGCTCGAGCTCGGCGGGGGTGCTGGGCGGATTGCTCGCCGCCAACGTCGCGGCGGGCCGCCCGATGGATGCGAACGCGATCCTGGCGCTCGCCGCCGAGATCGAGGGGCACGCCGATAACGTCGCGCCCGCGCTGCTCGGAGGCCTGGTCGTGGTCGTCGCCGACGGAGGGCATGGGCCGGTGACGCTCTCGGTACCGCTCCCGCCGGAGCTGTCGGCGGTCGCGTTCGTGCCGAGCTTCACGATGCCGACCAAGCGGGCGCGCGCGCTGCTGCCGGCGGCGGTCCCTCGCGGCGACGCGGTCTTCAACGCCGGGCGGACCGCGCTCTGGATCGCCGCCCTCCAGGCGGGCCGGCTCGACCTGCTCCGGCTCGCGACGCAGGACCGGCTGCACCAGCCCTACCGCGCCAAGCTTTTCCCGGCGCTGCCGGTCGTGATCGAAGCAGCGCTGGCGGCGGGTGCCTGCGGCGCGGCGCTCTCCGGCGCGGGGTCAGGTGTCCTCGCGCTGACGACGGGGCACCAGTCGCAGATCGGGCAGGCGATGAAGGAGGCGGCGCTGCGCCGCGGCGTTCGCGGGCGCTGGATCGCCCTCGACCTTGCGCGCTCCGGTGCCGAGGTGATCGAGGAGGCCTGATGGAGACACTGCACCTGCTGCTCGGCCGGAGCGTCGTCTTCTTCTTCCTCATCTGCGGCGTCTGGGGCCTGCTTGGCCACTTCAAGAAGCTGCCGGTCGACGGGCGCTACTACTCGACGCTCGTGCTGGCCGAGCTGCTCGTCGTGGCGCAGGCGGCGCTCGGCATCGTGCTGGTCCTGCTGGGCCGCTCGCCGCTCAACGAGCTGCACTTCCTGTACGGCGGGCTGTCGGTTGTGCTCCTGCCCGTCGCTTACAACTACGCGACCCAGCGGCGCTGGAGCGCGCCGCTCGTGTGCGGCCTGACGACGCTGTTCATCTTCGGCCTGGCAATCCGCGCCTTCACAACCACCGCGATCGGGTTCGGCGGCCTGTTCGGCGCTATCGCGCGCTAATGGGGTCGGAGAGCACGCGCTCCTCCGGCCACGAGCCCAGCACCTTGACGAACACCGCCTGCTCGCGGAGCTGCTCGAGCGCCTTCGCGGCGTGAGGGTCGTCCTGGTGGGCCTGGAAGTCGACGAACATCACGTACTCCCACGGCTGCTGGCGCGATGGCCGCGACTCGATGAACGTGAGGTTCAGCCCCGCCTCGGCCAGGATACGCAGCGCGTCGTGCAACGCACCAGGACGGTGCCGGACGGCGAACACGATCGCCGTCTTGTCGCGCCCGGTCGGCGCGGCGACGTGGTCGCCGATGACGAGGAAGCGCGTGCGGTTGTTCGCGTTGTCCTGGATGTTGCGGACGAGGATCGGGCGGCCGTAGAGCTCGGCAGCGGGCTCCGGCCCGATCCCGGCCACGTCCGGCGTCGTCGCGAGCTCGACGGCGCGCGCCGTCGAGTCGACCTCGACGACCTCGGCCTTCGGCAGGTGCTGGCTGAGCCAGATGCGGCACTGCGCGTAGGCGACGCGCTGGCAGTAGACCCTCTCGATCGTCTCGAGCGTGCCCGGCGAGACCAGGTTCATCCTGATCGGCAGCTCGACCTCGGCGCAGGCGACTAGCGGCGACTCGACGAAGGTGTCGAGCGCGAAGGCCACGCCGCCGTCGGTCGTGTTCTCGACAGGGACGATGCCGTAGTCCACCTCCCCGCGCTCGCGCATCTGGAACACGTCCGGGATGGTCGGCGCGGGGACCAGCTCCGCCGACCGACCGAAGCGCTTCAGCGCCGCCTCGTGGCTGAACGTGCCGGGCGGTCCGAGGTAGGCCACGCGGAGCGGCCGCTGCAACGCGCTCGAGGAGGACATGATCTCGATCCAGATGCTCCGCAGCGCCGCGTTCGGCAGCGGCCCGCTGTTCGCACGCTGGACCTGCTCGAGCACCTCGGCCTCGCGCGCTGGTGCGAAGACCGCCGACCCGTTGGCGGCCTTCAGCCGCCCGACCTGTTGCGAGACGCGAGCCCGCTCGTTCAGCAGCTCGACGAGCTGGCGATCGATCTCGTCGATCCGGCGGCGGCAGTCCGCCAGCGTCGCGAGCTGAGTCGCGTCGGTCACGGCCGCACCAGCCGACGGAGCACGTGTTCGACGACCTCGTCTGGAACGTCTCGGTGCACGATCGGGTCGCCGAGATCGCGCAGGAGCACCCACCGCTGGACCCGCCCCTCGACCTTCTTGTCCAACCGCATCGCCGCTCGTAGCTGGTCGAGCTCCACGCCGACGGCGCTCGTCGGCAGCCCGAACCGCTCGAGCAGCGCGCGCTGGCGTTCGACGAGCGCGGGCGGCGTCACGCCGATCGCCCGGCCGATCTCCGCCGCGCCCACAAGGCCCACGGCGACCGACTCGCCGTGGTGGTACCGATCGAACCCGGCGGCGGCTTCGAGCGCGTGCCCGATCGTGTGGCCGTAGTTCAAGATGATGCGGCGCCCCTGCTCGCGCGGGTCCTCCTCGACGACGGCGACCTTCAGCCGGGCGCTTCGCTCGACCACCTCGGCGGTGATCGCCGGCTCGAGCCGCAGCAGCGCGTCGACGTTCGCCTCGATCCGATCGAGCAGAGCGCCGTCCATGAGCAGCGCGTGCTTGATCGTCTCCGTCCACCCGGCCACGACCTGCCGGCGCGGGAGCGTGCCGACGACAAGGGGGTCGACGAGGATGGCGACCGGAAGGTGCCAGGCGCCGACCAGGTTCTTGCCGACCGGCAAGTTGACGGCCACCTTGCCCCCGATCGCGCTGTCCACCTGCGCGATAAGCGTGGTCGGCACCTGGACGAGCGCCATGCCTCGGAGGTAGGTCGCGGCGACGAAGCCGGCCAGGTCGCCGACGACACCTCCACCCAGCGCGACGACGACGTCGCGCCGCTCGGCCCGGTGCTCGGCCAGCCAGCCGAACAGCTCGGTCGCCGTCGCCAGCGACTTGCTCGCCTCGACGCCCGGCACCGCCCTGGCGCTGGGCTCGTACCCCGCGCGATCGAGGCTCGCGATCAGCGCGCGGCCATGGTGCGGCATGACGTTGTCGTCGGCGATGACGAACGCGCGGCCTGTCACCCGGAGCGCGCGCAGCGCCTCCCCCGCCCGGGCGAGCAGCCCGGGCTCCACGCGGAGCGTGTCGACGGCCGGCGCGGTCTGGAGGGTCATCGCCGTCTCGCCGCCCGATCGAGCGACGGAGCCCGCGCGTGGCTGGGAACCTCGACCGCCCCGTCGAGCACGGGCACCTGGGATTCGTACGGGAGTCGAGCTTCCTCGGCGCTGCGCTCCTCCGAACGGAGGCCCGCGGCCAGGAAGAGATCGACCTCGGCAGCGACCGCGTCGACGACGTCGTCGACCGTCCGCTCGTCGGTGTCGACGGTCACGTGCGCGCGCTGGTAAACCGGCTCGCGCTCGGCCAGGAGCCGCGCCATCCGGCCGCGCGGGTCGTCGCCCGAGAGCATCGGCCGCTCCTCGGCGCCCGGCACCTCGTTCAGACGGCGCCAGATCGTCTCGGGCGATGCGCGCAGGCGGACGACCAGGTTCCCGCGCTCGGCGACGGCCCAACTCTCAGGCGCGACGACCGCGCCGCCGCCCACCGCGATCACCTGCCGGTCGGCAGCGCAGGCGCGCGCCAGCTCCTCGCGCTCCGCGGCGCGGAAGGCCGCCTCGCCGTGCGTCCTGAAGTACTCGCCGATCGAGCAGCCGAAGCGCTCGACCAGCCGGGCATCGGTGTCGAGCAGCGGCCAGCCGAGCCGGTCGGCGAGTGCCCGCCCGACGCGCGATTTGCCGGTACCGCTAAACCCGATGAGGACGACGTTGTTCGGCACGCGTCAGCGCATCGCGGGGACCCGCAGCACCCGCTCGGCGGCGCGCACCGCGGCCCGGACGTCGTCGGCGGTGATCCCGTAGTGGGTTACGAGTCGCATCGAATCGTAGGCGCCGCGGCAGCGGAATCCCTCCTGCGACATCGCGGCCGCGAAATCCTCCGCGCGCATCACGGCGGGATCGATCTTCAGGAAGACCAGGTTCGTCTGGACGACGTCCAGATCGATGTGGATGCCGGGCAACTGCGCAAGGCCCTCGGCCAGGATGCGCGCGTTCGCGTGGTCCTCGGCCAGCCGGTCGACCATCTGATCGAGCGCGACGATCCCGGCCGCGGCGATGATGCCGGCCTGGCGCATGCCGCCGCCGACCATCTTCCGGTACTTCCGCGCCCGCTGGACGAAGTCGTGGGTGCCGCAGATCAACGAGCCGACCGGGCAAGCGAGGCCCTTGGACAGGCAGAAGGTCACCGAGTCCACGTTCTCGACGAGCTGCGCGGCGGGGACGCCGTGGTAGACCGCGGCGTTGAAGATACGGGCGCCGTCGACGTGCACCGGGATGCCCAGGCCATGGGCGAGATCCGCGACCTGGTTCATCTGGTCGGGGCTGAGCGCGGCGCCGCCCTGGGTGTTGTGGGTGTTCTCCAGGCACACCAGCCCGGTGCGGGGATAGTGCACGTTCTCACCGCGGACTGCCGCGCGGAGGGCGCCGAGGTCGGGCATGCCGCGCGTCGTCGCCACTGGGCGGAGCTGCAGTGAGCCGAGCGCGGCGGCGCCGGCCACCTCGTTCACCAGGACGTGCGAGCCCTCCGTGCAGATGACCTCGTCGCCGCGCTGGGTGTGCGTCAGCAGGCTGACGAGGTTGCCCTGCGTACCGGACGTGACCAGGACGGCCGCCTCCTTGCCCATCCGCTCAGCGGCCATCTCCTCGAGGCGGTTGACAGTCGGATCCTCGCCGAACACGTCGTCGCCGAGCTCGGCACGGTACATCGCGTCGCGCATCGCCGGCGTCGGCTGCGTGACGGTATCCGAGCGGAGGTCGATCATCCGGGGTCTCCTGACGCGCGCACTAGACGGCGATTATAGGAGTCGGGGAAATCCCCGCCGACGGCGCTGACGTACATGCAGTCGATGCTCCCAACGACAGGCCGGGTCCGAGCCAGCGTCGTCTGCTACCACTGCGGTCACCAGTCAGGCTACGTGGAGGGGCGGGCCGACGCGCCCCTCGCAACCGGTGAGTTCGTGCGCGAGGGCGACGAGCACCGGACACCGGTCGATGGGCGCAACGTGCGGTGCCTGCGCTGCGGCGGCCCGACCTACTTCGACGACGTGACGCCGGTGCGCGAGCGCCAGCCGCGCATGGTCACCTGGCGTGGACGTGGACGCCCACCAAAGAACGCCATCCGCATCGAGCTCCCGCCGGAGGCGGGCGCGAAGCGGCGGCGCCCCGTCGTGCTCTACGCGGTGATGGACGAGGGGGTGTAGGGCGACGCCTCAGCCCATGCCGACGCGGTAGACCTTGTGCTGGTTCTCCGTGTAGGTCTGGCAGTCGGCGTGGTCCTGGTGACGGACGATCACCACGCCCTGCGCCCTGCATTGGAACTTCTCGTTGTAGGCGCAGTCCACGGCGGTGCACCTTAGGATGACTCCCGGACCGGCTGAGACGGTCGGCCCCGCCTGCTGCTCCATCAGGCCGCACCCTCTGTTGGCGTACTAGAATCGGCGACCCCGCATTATAAGGTCCCACTTGCCAAAGCAGCGCTCCGGCGCGCGCCACTCGCAGGTCGTCGAGCTGCGCGGCCACATCATCGACTCACTGATGCTGCCCCGCATCATGGACGAGCTCATGGGGCTGGGTGTCGAGTACGAGATCCAGCAGCTCGACGTCGGACACCACAAGGACGACCCCAGCTACGCGCGGATGGAGATCATCGCGCCGACCGCGGAGCTCCTCGCGACCGCGCTCCTCCAGGCCGAGGCGCACGGCGCGACGCCGATCGAGGTGGCCGACGCGCGGTTTGCGCCGGCGCCGGCCGACGGCGTCTTCCCGGAGGGCTTCTACTCGACGACGAACCTCGAGACGCACGTCCGGCTCGACGGCAACTGGGTCGCGGTACGCTTCCCCGAGATGGACTGCGGCGTCGCGCTAAGCGGCGGCGCGCCGGAGTGCGTCGCGATGAGCGACGTGCGCCGCGGGCAGCCGATCTTGTTGGCTGGCCGAGGCATCCGCGTCGTCCCGCTCGAACGGCCGCGCCAGGCGACGCCGATCTTCGGGTTCATGGGCTCGACCGTCTCGAGCGAAAAGCCGAAGACCACCGCGATCCGCCAGGTCGCCGAGTGGATGCGCGAAGCCAGAGCGGCCGGCCGCAAGACGCTGGTCGTCGCCGGGCCGGCGGTCGTCCACACGGGCGCCCGCGAGATGTTCGTCGAGCTGATCCGCTCCGGTTACGTCGACTACCTCTTCGCCGGCAACGCGCTGGCGGTCCACGACATCGAGATGTCGTTCTTCGGGACGTCGCTCGGCGTGCCGCTCGACGGCTCGACGCCGCTGGAGAGCGGCCACGAGCACCACCTGCGCGCGATCAACCGCATCCGCGCCCACGGCGGCATCCGCCAGGCGGTCGAGGCGGGCGTGCTGCGCGACGGCATCATGCACGCCTGCATCGTGTCGGACACCGACTTCGTGCTGGCCGGCTCGATCCGCGATGACGGCCCTTTGCCGGAGGTGATCACCGACGTGATCGCGGCGCAGAGCGCGATGCGCGCGCGCGTCCGGCAGGGCGTCGGCGTCGCGTTGATGCTCTCGACGATGCTTCACTCGATCGCGGTTGGGAACCTGCTGCCGGCCTCGGTGGCGACGGTCTGCGTGGACATCAACCCATCGGTGCTGACCAAGCTGATGGACCGCGGTTCGTTCCAGACGGTCGGCCTGGTGATGGACGTGGACAGTTTCCTGAGGGATCTGGTCGCCGCGCTCAAGTCCTCGAGCTAAGGAGCCGGCGCTCGGCGTCCAGCTTCGCCCACGCGGCGAGGACGGCCAGGGCGGCGCCGTGGACGCCGTCGCGCCAGCCCTCGTGCTCGACGAAGCGCCACCTCCACTCGTAGAACGGCGTCGAAACGAGCCGCTTCGGCGCGCCGCGCTCGCCGCTCCGTCGACGCGCGGCTGCCTCCAGCGCCGCGTACTTGCGTTGCTTAGCCAGGAACTGGCCGACGGTCTCGTAGTTGTAGTGAACGAGCGCGCAGCGCAGCGTCCCGATGCGGCCGTCGACCTCGGCGACCTCGTGGACGAAGTCGCCGCCGCGGAAGAGCGCTCGGTCGCGCCGCAGCAGCCGGAGCTGGGCGTCCGGCCACCAGCCCCCGCCCTTGATCCAGCGGCCCCAGATGTAGTTGCGCCGGGGCACCCGGTAGCCACTCGGCGCCTCGGGATCGTCACGGGCGATCACGGAACGCACTTCGCGCGCGAGCCCGGCGGAGACGCGCTCGTCCACGTCCACGAAGAAGATCCAGTCGCACGACGTCAACTCGATCAACGCCTGCCGCTGGGCCCCGAAGTTGTCGAACCGACGGTAGTGGACGGTGGCTCCTTGGGCACGCGCCAGCTCAGGCAGCCGACCGGTGCCCAGACCGTCGAGCACGACGAGCTCGTCGGCCCAGGCGAGGCCCCGCAGGCAGGCGACGATGTGCTGCTCCTCGCCGTTCGCCAGCAGCGCCGCCGAGACGGTCGGCCTGCTCACACCGCGAGCACCCGTCCGTAGGCCCGACAGCGCTCCCGCCACTCGTCGACGCTGAGGCGCCCACGCTTCCGGTCCAGCGCTGCCCGGGCGAGGTCGCGCAGGATCCCGAGGCAGACGATCGCGCGGTTGCCAAGCGCGAAGGCGCGTCCGTAGTGCATCCCGAAGAACCGGTTCCGGCTCTTGTGTAGCTCGACGAGCATCTCGCTCCGGAACTGTCGGGTGCTGGCGCCTTCGTGGTGGACGACCGTGGCGTTCGGCGTGTACCAGATCTCCCAGCCGGTCCTGGCGATCCGCCAGCAGAGGTCGACCTCCTCCGCGTACATGAAGAAGCCTTCGTCGAACCCACCGACCTGCTCGAGCGCTGCGCGCCGCGCGCACATGCAGGCGCCGAGCGGGTGGCCGACGCGGAATGGCCGCTCGTACCACGCGCGCGGGTAGCGGCCGTTGAGCCGCGAGCCCGTCAGCCGGTGGTTGATCGGGAAGAAGTCGAGGAACGACATCGCCAGGGTGGGGAATGCGAAGGCGCTGTGCTGGAACGAGCCATCTGGGTAGACGAGCCGGGGGCCGACCAGCCCGGCGGCTGGATGCTCCTCCAGGAAGCGCACCATCGCGGCTGGGGCATCGCCACGCATCTCTGTATCGGGGTTCAAGAGCAGGACGTAGGGCGTCGTCGCCGCGCGGATGCCGACGTTCGCGCCGCCGCCGTAGCCGAGGTTGCGCTCCAGCGCGCGCAGCTCCGCGAACGGGAAGCGCTCGCGGACGAGCTCCGCCGAGCCGTCTCCAGAAGCGTTGTCGACGACCAGCACCCGCATGGGCACGTCGGGCGCGGCCGCGGCGGCCGCGCGGAGCGACTCCAGACAGGCGTCGAGCAGCGGACGGACGTTGTAGCTGACGACGATGGCCGTCAGCTTCGGCTCGACGGCTACCAACCGACCTGGACGATCTGCTCGCCCACTGCGCCCGCGCCGAAGCCCACGCCCTCCTGGACGACGCTCGCGGCGAAGCGCACCTGCCGGCTGTCCTCGTGGATGTTGACGCGGACGTGGCCTAAAACGGTGACCGACTCGCCGGGTGCGAGCGTGTGCGAGTCCCAGTCGTCGGTGCCGTCGCCCTTCTTGACCGGCGCGAAGAGCCCCCATCGGAGCGGGTACGGCGTGGGCGCGTTCTGCCAAGTGACCCCGACGCGCCACACGCCGCGCCGCTCGAAGAACTGCGGCTTGGCGGGATCCTTCGGATCACGGATCGAGGTGAAGCTCTCGTCGGGCGCGGAGTACGTGTAGCCGGGCGCCGGACCCCACGAATGGATCGGCACGGTGCCCGTGTTCTTGACTGTGATGCGCACGTCCATAACGCCGCCGGCGATCAGCGCGATCGGGGTGAAGCGCACGTCCGTGATCTCGAGGCGCGCGATGCCACCGTTAACGATCGTCACGGGCGTCGTCGCGCTCGAGAAGTTCCCCGCGGCGTCCCTCGCGTCGACGTGGATGGTGTAGCGGCCGTTGGGCAGCAGCTTACCGCCTTGCACGCGGCCGCCGGTCGTGCCGTCCCAGAGATGGCTCTGGAAAGCGGCGCGCCGCTTCGTCCACGGGTCGATCGCGTAGTAAGCGCCGGCCTCGTCGGTCACGTAGACGGTCGCCTCACAGTCCTTGGTGAGGCGGTAGGTGATGCGGACCTCGTCGTCCTTGCCGTCGCCGTCGGGCGAAAACGTGGCGAGGTCGGTCTGGAGCGACTGCACCTCGACCGGGTTGGTGTCGGCATCGACGACCGCCAAGCTCGCGTGCCGCTCCTGGCGGCGCCCGGCGCCGTCGTCGGCCGATACCTTCAGCACGTACTCGCCATCCGGCACGACGCGGCGGCCGCCATCCTGGGTCGGGACGGTGCCGTCGAAGCGGATCTCGTAGCGATCGGGCGCGCGGGTCTGCCGCTCGCGCAGGGTGCGGACCTTCCCGTCCGGGCCGATCAGCTCGACCTGGACGTCGGCACGGGTGCCGAGCGAGTAGGCGACGCGTGCCTCCGCTTCGCTGGCGGTCCCGTTCGGCCGAACGACGGTGGAGGAGACCTCGAGCGGGGAGAGGAGCGGCCGCCCGCTGCACGCGGCCAGGAACGTGGGCGCGACTCCGCCCGCTAGCGCGAGGAACTCTCGACGGCGCAAACCGCCCTCAATCTTATTGGAAACGGCGAGAGGGCTTCCGGCGACGGCCTATTGTCCCGGGGGCTTGCGCCCCGAGTATCGTCGGCGCTGGCGCCTTTCACGGCCGTGTTCGGGATGGGAACGGGTGGGCCGACGCCGCTCGAGTCACCGGAAACCCTCTCGCCGTGTGGACCGGGATCCACACAAGGAAAGGTCTGTCGAAGCCAACCGTCGCAGCGCCGCACCGTGTTCGGACACCGCCCTGGCGGGGTACGCGAGGGGCGTTCTGTAAGCGCCCTCGGCCATTAGGACCGCGCGGCTGCACGCCTTGCGGCGCGTCCACCCGCGGCCTATCGAGGTGGTGGTCTACCACCGGCCTTACCCTCACGAGGAGGTGGGAGGCCTCATCTCAGGGCCGGTTTCGCGCTTAGATGCCGTCAGCGCTTCTCCGTTCCGGACGACGGCTGCTGGGCAATGCCCCTGGCGGGACAACCCACACACCGGCGGTCCGTCCGCCCCGGTCCTCTCGTACTGGGGGCGGCCCCCTTCAAGCCTCCTACGCCCGCAATGGATAGAGACCGAACTGTCTCACGACGTTCTGAACCCAGCTCGCGTGCCGCTTTGATGGGCGAACAGCCCAACCCTTGGGACCGGCTCCGGCCCCAGGATGCGACGAGCCGACATCGAGGTGCCAAACCCTGCCGTCGATGTGAACTCTTGGGCAGGATAAGCCTGTTATCCCCGGAGTAACTTTTGTCCGTTAAGCCACGGCCCTTCCACGTGGCGCCGTGGGATCACTTCGCCCGGCTTTCGCCCCTGGTCGGCATGTCCGCCTTCCAGTCAGGCCCCCTTCTACCGATGCGCTCGATCGCCCGATTTCCATCCGGGCCGAGGGGACCATTGGGCGCCTCCGTTACCTTTTGGGAGGCGACCGCCCCAGTCAAACTGCCCGCCGGGCGCTGTCCGGAACATCGCTGTCCGTTAGGACCAAGCGACATGCAGAGCGGTATTTCACCGTCCCCTCCCCGACCCCCGCGAGGGTCGGTTCTCAGGGTCCCGCCTATCCTACGCAGCATGCCGCCCGGCCCAACGCCGAGCTGCAGTGAAGCTTCACGGGGTCTTTTTGTCCTATCGCGGGTCGGCCGCATCTTCACGGCCACTTCAATTTCGCCGGGCCCCCCCTCGAGACAGCGCCCAGATCGTTACACCATTCGTGCGGGTCGGAACTCACCCGACAAGGAATTTCGCTACCTTAGGACCGTTATAGTTACGGCCGCCGTTCACCGGGGCTTCGGCTCGGCGCTACGTGCACGCCTCCCCTTAACCTTCCGGCACTGGGCAGGTGTCAGCCCCTATACCGCGCCTCGCGGCTTCGCAGGGACCTGTGTTTTTGGTAAACAGTCGCCTGGGCCTACTCTCTGCGCCCCACCGGCGCTCGGGGCCGCGAGGGCCCGTCACCCCAGTGGGTCCCCCTTCTCCCGAAGTTACGGGGGTAGTTTGCCGAGTTCCTTGAGGAGGGATCACCCGTTCGCCTTGGTGCTCTGCGCACCCGCCCACCTGCGTCGGTCTGCGGTACGGACACCCCCGGACCTCCCTAGCGGCTTTTCTTGGCGCCCCAGGCGCACCACCCTTGAGGGTCGGTCGCCCGACCCCCTCGCACTCCCGCCTCGGGCTCACGCCGCGGGAATTTCCCCCACGGCACCCTGCACGGTTGGACGCGGCATCTCCGACGCCGCGCGGCAGCTGCCCCTGCGCTCCCCCGCATCGGTAAGAACGGTCCGGCGGTGGCACGGGACTATCAACCCGTTGTCCATCGCCTACGGCGAATCACGCCCTCGGCTTAGGCCCGGCTAACCCGACGCGGACGTACCTCGCGTCGGAACCCTTGGGCTTTCGGCGGCCAGGCTTCCCACCTGGCTTGTCGCTACTCATACCGGCATCCGCACTCCCCAGCGCTCCAGCGCCCCTCACGGGACACCTTCGCGGCGGCTGGGGACGCTCCCCTACCAGGCCAACCCGAAGGCTGGCCTCCGCGGCTTCGGTGGCGGGCTTAGCCCCGGTACATTGTCGGCGCACGCGCACTCGACCAGTGAGCTATTACGCACTCTTTCAAGGATGGCTGCTTCTAAGCCAACCTCCTGGCTGTCCGCGCGCGCGCACCTCCTTGCACACTCGGCCCGCACTTAGGAACCTTAGCCGACGGTCTCGGTTGTTCCCGTCTCGACCACGAAGCTTAGCCCCCGTAGTCTCACTGCCGCCCGCACGCCTGCCCATTCGACGTTTGCCGGGGGTCGGTAGCCTCGACGGCCCCTAGCCCCAACAGAGCGCTACCTGGCAGGCGTCCAGAGGCGACGCTGCACCTCAATGCATTTCGGGGAGAACCAGCTATCTCCGAGTTCGCTTGGCATTTCACCCCTACCCACAGCTCCTCCAACCGCTTTGCAACGCGGGACGGTTCGGGCCTCCTCGGGGTTGTCCCCCCGCCTCACCCTGGCCATGGGTAGCTCACCCGGTTTCGGGCCGACCCGGCGCGACAGACGCCCTTTTCGGACTCGCTTGCGCTCCGGCTCCGGGGCTCAGAACCCCTTAACCACGCCGCGCCTGGGTCACTCGCCGGTTCATTCTTCAATAGGCACGCCGTCACTCGGCCAAGCCGAGCTCCGACCGACCGCGCGCTCCCGGTTTCAGGCTCTCTTTCACCCCCCTCGCCGGGGTCCTTTTCACCGTTCCCTCACGGTACTACTCCGCTATGGGTCGCCGGAGGTACTCGCGCCTTGGATCGTGGTCGACCCAGTTTCCCGCCCCGTTTCCCGTGCAGGGCGGTACTCACGGAATCCCACCACACCAGGTGGTCCCTTTCCGCGTACGGGGCTCTCACCCGCTACGGCCAGCCGTTCCAGGCTGTTCCGCTAAGGAACCCCACGGTGCGGGGCGCCGCACGCGCCCCCGTGGGCCCGTCCAACCCCGGACAGGTATAGGGCGTGCGCCCACTGAACCCACCCGGTTTGGGCTGCGGCCGGTTTCGCTCGCCACTACTTCCGGCCTCGCGCTTGCTTCTTCCTCTTCGGGCTACTGAGATGTTTCACTTCGCCCGCTTACCCCCACTGGCCTGAGCTGGCCAGGGTGACGCGCCTCGACGGCGCGCCGGGTTGCCCCATTCGGGAACCCGCGGATCAACGCCCACCAGGTGGCTCCCCGCGGATCTCGGAACCTCGTGTCCGCCCTTCCTCGGCCTCCGGCGCCTACTGGGCATCCCCCAGGAGCGCTCTCTAGCGCAAGAACGCGCACCTCGCGCACCCCGCGAGGGCGACGTCCGCGCACGGTCTTCACTGCGTATCCACAGCCTTCTTAGGCTGATGTGTCGGCTTCGACTCGATCTTCCCTTGTTAACCGACGGCTTCGACCGGTGGAGACGAGGGGACTCGAACCCCTGACATCCGCCTTGCAAAGGCGGCGCTCTCCCAACTGAGCTACGTCCCCCGGAAAGCCCGGTGGGCCTGCCTGGACTCGAACCAGGGACCTCGGTCTTATCAGGACCGCGCTCTAACCACCTGAGCTACAGGCCCGCCGGACCCGCGAATGGCGGGTCGGTCAGCCGCAGAAGAGCGACGAGAAACGGTTCGCCAAGGCTCCGCGGAACGACCCGACCGACCTAGGATCCCACCCCGTCCTCTCCCCCCATCGGGGGAGCCGGAGCGATGGTCTCCCTAGAAAGGAGGTGATCCAGCCGCACCTTCCGGTACGGCTACCTTGTTACGACTTCGTCCCAATCACGGACCCCGCCCTCGACGGCTGCCCCCCTCGCGGGTTGGCCCGCCGGCTTCAGGCGTTGTCCGCTTTCATGACGTGACGGGCGGTGTGTACAAGGCCCGGGAACGTATTCACCGCGGTGTGCTGACCCGCGGTTACTAGCAACTCCGCCTTCACGGGGGCGAGTTGCAGCCCCCGATCTGCACCACGGCCGGCTTTGTTGGGATTCGCTCCGCCTCACGGCTTCGCAACGCCCGCTGTACCGGCCAATGTAGCGTGTGTGTAGCCCAGGACGTAAGGGCCGTGCTGACTTGACATCATCCCCACCTTCCTCCGGGTTGGTCCCGGCTGTCGGTCTAGAGAACCAACTAGACCCGAGGGTTGCGCTCGTTGCGGGACTTAACCCAACACCTCACGGCACGAGCTGACGACAGCCATGCAGCACCTGTCCCGTTCCCCTTTCGGGCAGGGGCTTTCACCCCCTGAACACGGGATGTCAAGCCCTGGTAAGGTTCTGCGCGTTGCATCGAATTAAACCACACGCTCCGCTGCTTGTGCGGGCCCCCGTCAATTCCTTTGAGTTTTAGCCTTGCGGCCGTACTCCCCAGGCGGGGCACTCCATGCGTTCGCGCCGGCACGGCGGGGGTCGATACCCGCCACACCTAGTGCCCACCGTTTACGGCGTGGACTACCCGGGTATCTAATCCGGTTCGCTCCCCACGCTCTCGCGCATCAGCGTCAGCCTCGGCCCAGGAGACCGCCTTCGCCACCGGTGTTCCGCCGGATCTCTACGCATTTCACCACTACACCCGGCATTCCGTCTCCCTCTACCGCGCTCCAGCCGAGCCGTCCCGACCCCATAACGGGGGTAAGCCCCGCTCTTAAAGAGCCGACTGACTCGGCCGCCTACGCGCCCTTTACGCCCAGTGAATCCGGACAACGCTCGCACCCTCCGTATTACCGCGGCTGCTGGCACGGAGTTAGCCGGTGCTTATTCCTGCGGTACCGTCCTTTCTCGTCCCGCAGAAAAGGGGTTTACAACCCGAGGGCCGTCCTCCCCCACGCGGCGTCGCTGCGTCAGCCTCTCGGCCATTGCGCAAGATCCCTAACTGCTGCCACCCGTAGGTGTCTGGGCCGTGTCCCAGTCCCAGTCTGGCCGACCATCCTCTCAGACCGGCCACCCGTCGTTGGCTCGGTAGGCCGTTACCCCACCGACTACCTGATGGGCCGCAATCCCCTCCCAGCGCGCATCACTGCTTTCTTCCCCGCCATCCAAGACGGGGAACGCATGCGGTATTACCGGCCGTTTCCGGCCGCTATCCCCCACGCCGGGGCAGGTCGATTACGTGCTACTCAGCCGTCCGCCACTATCCGGCCCCCGAAGGGACCGGACCGTTCGACTTGCATGTTTAACGCACGCCGCCAGCGTTTGTCCTGAGCCAGGATCAAACTCGCCATCAAAAATCGACCCGCTTTCGCCGAAGCTCCGGCGGATCGTCAAGTGCTTGTTGACTAACGAGCCGTCCGCACTAACGAACCTCAACTGGCTCGATTCTCGTCGCTCTTCTGCTGTTAACCGACCCCGACGCTCGCGCGCCCGGTTGCGCCGTTCGAAGGCGCAACGGCGATAATACCACCGGCCCAAAAAAGGTGTCAACCCTCGCCCGCAGCGTTTCGCGCGGTTCAGCGCAACTCGCGCCGCCCCTCGATCGCCCGCGTAAGGGTCACCTCGTCCGCGTACTCGAGGTCGCTGCCGGCCGGGAGCCCCCGCGCCAAGCGCGTGATCCGCACCCCCAGCGGGCCGATCAGCTTGGTCAAGTACATCGCGGTGGCTTCGCCCTCGAGGTTCGGGTTCGTCGCCAGGATCACCTCCTCGACCCCCTCCCCCAGGCGGCCGAGCAGCTCCCTGACCCGGAGCTCCTCTGGCCCGATCCCCTCCATCGGCGAGATCGCGCCATGCAGCACGTGGTAAAGCCCCTTGTACGCGCCCGTCCGCTCCAGCGCCAGCACGTCGAGCGGCTCCTCGACCACACAGATCGTCGACCGCTCGCGGGAGCCGCGGCAGATCCAGCACGGGTCCGACTCGGTGATGTTGAAACACACCGAGCAGAAGCCGATCCGCTCCTTCACCTCGACGATCGCCTCGGCCAGCGCCCGCGCCTGCTCGTCCGGCATCCGCAGGAGGTGGAACGTGAGCCGCTGCGCCGTCTTCGGGCCGATCCCCGGCAGCTTGTGGAACTCGTCGATGAGCCGGGCGACCGGCTCGGCCGTCATCTCTAGCATGAGCCCATGCTATAGACTTGCCGCGATGAAAGTCCTCCTTACGCAAGCGGTCAAGAACGTCGGAAAGCCCGGCGACGTCAAGGACGTCGCCGACGGCTTCGCCCGCAACTTCCTTATCCCGCGCGGGATGGCGACGATCGCCACGGCGGGCACTTTGAAGGAAGCCGAGGCGCACCGCCAGGCCGAGGCGCGCCGGGAAGAGAAGAACGCCGCCCAGAACCAGGCGCTCGGCCAGAGGATCGAGGCCACCACCGTGACGCTGCGCGCCAAGTCCGGCCCACAGGGGCGCCTCTACGGCGCCATCACCGCCGCCGACGTGGCGACGGCGCTCAGCGAGCAACTCGGCCAGCAAATCGACCGCCGGCGTGTCGAGCTGGAGGAGCCCATCCGCCAGCTCGGCGAGTACAAGGTGCCCGTGCGCCTGGCGCGGGACGTCGTCCCGCAGGTGTCCGTCACGGTGGAACAGGAGAGCTAACCCGGCCGAGCGCCCGATCGAGGTGGACGAAGAGCTTCGCGCAACCTCTGTGCTCGATCGGTCCCCGCCGGCCGACGAACGCGCCGAGCGAGCCCTGCTCGGCGGCCTGCTGATCGACCCCGAGGCGATCGTCGCCATCGCCCCATTCCTCGAGCCGTCCCACTTCTATCGGGCTCGGCACGGCCGCATCTACGAGGCGATCGCATCGCTCTACGAGCGACGCCAGCCAACGGACTTCGTCTCGGTCGCCGCCGAGCTGGAGTCGGCCGGCCAGCTCGAGCTGGTCGGCGGCACAGCGTACCTCACCCAGCTCATCAACGCGGCGCCGACCTCGCTCCACGCCGAGGCGTACGCGCGCATCGTCGAGCGCTGCGGGTTGATGCGACGGCTTATCGGCGCGGCGAACGAGATCGCGTCGATCGGCTACGAAAACCCGCCCGACGTAGACGCCGCGCTCGACCGCGCCGAGCAGGTGCTGTTCGAGGTGTCGCAGCGGCGCGTACAGCAGGACTTCGTCTCGCTCCGCCGCGGCCTCCAGGAGTTCTTCGACCAGATCGAGCAGCTCCAGGAGCAGCGGGGCGAGGTGATCGGCGTGCCGAGCGGCTTCGCCGACCTCGACAAGCTCACCGGCGGCCTGCACGAAGCGGACCTGATCATCGTCGCGGCCCGCCCGTCGGTGGGCAAGAGCGCCTTCGCCTTCAACCTCGCCCGCAACGCGGCGGTGCTCGGCGGCGCCGGCGTGGCGATCTTCTCGCTCGAGATGTCGATCGAGCAGATCGTCCAGCGCATGCTCTGCTCCGAGGCGGCCGTCGACTCCCAGCGGCTGCGCCAGGGCTACATCGACGAGCACGAGTGGCGCCGGATCAGCGAGGCGTTCGGTGTGCTCTCCGAAGCCCCGATCTGGTTCGACGACACGCCGGCCATCTCGACGACGGAGCTACGGATGAAGGCCCGCCGGCTCAAGGCCGAGCACGACATCAAGCTGGTGATCGTCGACTACATCCAGCTGATGCAGGGCCGCGGGCTCGAGAACCGCGTGCAGGAGGTGAGCGAGATCTCGCGCTCGCTCAAGGCGCTCGCCCGCGAGCTGCGCGTGCCGGTGATCGCACTCTCCCAACTGTCCCGCGCGATCGAGGCCCGCCAGGACCACCGGCCGGTGCTGTCGGACCTCCGCGAGTCGGGCTCGATCGAGCAGGACGCCGACATCGTCATCTTCATCCACCGCGAGGAGCTGTACAACCCGAACACGGACCGGCGGAACATCGCCGATCTGATCGTCGCCAAGCACCGCAACGGCCCGACGGCCTCGATACCGTTGAGGTTCTTTCCCGGCCAGATCAAGTTCGTGGATCTGGAGATCTACCGGCAGCCCGAGTGAACCTTTTCGCTGGCTTCCCCGACGGCGCGCTCGCCGCGACGCCGATTCCGCATCTCTTCTTCGCCGAGCTGCTGCCACAGATCGACTCGCTCGCCGAGCTGAAGCTCACGCTCCACGTCTTTTGGCGCACCGCGCCAGGCCCCCGCTCGACCGCCTGGGTCGCCGTCGACCAGCTCAAGCGCGACCCGACGCTGCTCGACGCGCTCGCCCAGGAGCCAGGCGGCGCGGAGGCCGCGGTCGACAACGCGATCGCCAGGGCGGTCGGGCGCGGCACGCTGGTGCGCGCGACGATCCAGTACGAGGACCTCGCCCGCGACGTCGTCGCGCCGAACACGGCCCGCGGGCGCCGGGGTCTGGCAACCCTGCGCGACCGGGCGCTCACCCAGCCGGCGCCGGCGATTGTGGTGGTGCCGGACGGACGCCCCGCCGCTGGGCGGCCCGACATCTTCGCGCTCTACGAGCAGAACGTGGGGCTCGTCCAGCCGCTGATCGCCGACGAGCTGCGCGCGGCCGCCGAGCTCTACCCCCCGGCCTGGATCGAGGACGCCTTCCGCCAGGCGGTCGCCTACAATAGGCGGAACTGGCGGTACGTCAAGCGTATCCTCGAGCGCTGGGCCACTGAAGGACGGGATCGGGATGCAGCGGCTCGGAGCAGCGCTGGGCCGGGTCCCGGCGCCAAGGCCAAACGGGAGTGGACCTCCTTCTCCTGGAGAAGCGGCGTGTCCGACGTGTAAGGGCGCCGGTTGGATCCGGTGGGACGTTCCGGTCGGCGACCCGAACTTCGGCCGCGAGTTCATGTGCGACTGCTTGCGACGCCAGATCGAGGAGCGGAGCCTCGTCGAGCTCCGGTCGGAGCTCGACGCGCTCCAGCACCTGACCTTCGAGACGTTCGACCCGACGGTTCCCGGCGTTCAGGACGCGTACCGCGCCGCGCGCGAGTTCGTCCGCGACACCCGCGGCTGGCTCGTCTTGCAGGGCGGCTTCGGCGCGGGTAAGACCCACCTGGCCGCCGCGATCGCGCATGAGCTCGTGAAGCGCCGGACGAACCTGGTGTTCCAGGTCGTACCGGACCTCCTCGACCACCTGAAGGCGTCGTTCGGACCCACGAGCGAAGTGCGCTACGACCAGCTCTTCGACCGTGTGAAGCGGGCCGGGGTGCTGATCCTCGACGACCTCGGCGAGGAGAGCCCAACGTCCTGGGCCGAGGAGAAGCTCTTCCAGTTGTTCAACCACCGCTACAACCTCAGGCTCCCGACCGTCGTCACCACGAACCGGCTGCCCGAGAAGATCGACCAGCGCATCTGGTCGCGTTTGAACGACCGGTCGCTGGTGGTGGCGGTGCAGGTCGGCGCGGCCGACTACCGTCTGCGCCCGGTGCGCGAGCGGCGTACGCCGCGACCAGTCAAGCCCGGACCGACACCTCGCCGCTGACGACGCGCTCGATCCAGCCGCCGTCGAGCCGCACGACGAGCGCGCCGTCCGGCTCGACGTCGAGCGCCTCGCCGAAGAGGCTGCCATTGGACCCCACGAGCTCGACGCGCCGGCCGAGCGTCGCCAGCGCGCCACGCCACGCTTCGAACACGCGGCGCGGGTCGTCGAGCCAGTCGGCGTAGCGTTCCGCGAGCATGTCGAGCAGCCGGGCGGCGAGCTCGGCGCGATCGAGCCTCCGCCCCGTCGCCAGCCAGATGCTTGTCGCCGGGTACGGTGCCGGTGGCAGCTCGGCGGCGGCCTGCAGCACGTTGAGCCCGACGCCGACCACGGCATAGCGCGTTCGCCCTGCTTCGAGGGCGCTCTCGATCAAGATCCCGCCGCACTTCGCCTCGCCGAGCAGCACGTCGTTGGGCCACTTCAGCCGCGCCGCGATGCCGATCGCGCCGAGCGCCTGCGCGGCGGCGACGCCGGCTACCTGCGCGAGGCCGCCGACCAGCTCCGGCGGCACGGGCGGGCGCCAGAGCGTCGAGCAGATCAGGCCGCGCCCCCGCGGTACCTCCCACCGACGGCCCATCCGTCCACGACCAGCCGTCTGCAGCTCGGCGAAGATGGCGAGCCGCTCGCCGATCCCCCACTCGCCCGCCCGTGACGCGACGTCGTTCGTAGACCCCACTTCGTGGAGGCAAACGATCCGCCACGCGCTGGACAAGCGCCGCCGTATCCGCCACGGATCCACGCTGAGACGATAAAAGGCCCGGGGAGCCGTCTGCTCCCCGGGCCCTCAGTTGCTAAGCGAGAAGGCTTAGCTCTTTTGGAAGCCGACTAACCTGTTGCCTGGCTAGCCGCTCACACCTCGCAGTGCGTGAGTCACCTTCCCGCCGTTGCAACGTTGACTATCCAAAATCGCACCACCTCCTTTCGAATTCCCGCGGATCGTACCACCCGGCGCCCGCGCGGGTCAATCGGCGCTTCGGTCAAGAGGCGAGGACCGACGGCAGCCCTCCCGGCAGCCATGGCCTGACCAGCTCGTAGAGGCGGGGCTCGGTCGCGCGGGCCAGCGCCACGATCCGGCTGCGGTCGATCTGGGCGCCGACCTCCCGGCGGAGCGGGTCGCTCGTCCCCCAGCTCAAAGTGAGCCCGAACGCCAGAACCGTGACCGCGAACGCCACGACCGCCCACGACCACGCCACGCCCAGTCCGGCCCCGGCGAGGTGGTCGAGGAGCGCCAGGCGCGGGAGCGTCGTCGAGCTGTACACGACGTGCGAGAGGTACGTAAGGCCGAGCGTGCCCACCACCGTGATCCCGGCCAGCGCGTAGGCGGCCGCCACTGAACGATCGGCCTGCGGCACGTACGCGACGACGTACCCGCTCGCCAGTCCGTAATAGCGCGCCGCGAACACCAGCGAGGCGTAGAAGGCGCCGATGAGCGCGGCCTGGCGCAGGATGCCGCGCTGCGCCCCTAACCACGCCCCCGTCAGCACCACCGCCACAATCGCCACGTCGACCCAATTCACGAGGTTCACACTAGCCGCGGACGACGCAGCTCACCATCGCCCGTTGGGGTGGAGCTCGCTCCCCCGACCGTCCCACCCCCGGGAGAGCACGTACCTTGACACCCTACATGGCGCGTTCTAGGATGCCGCCCGAACTGAGCCCAGGAGCGATTGCGTGACGTACGTGATTTGCGAGCCGTGCATCAACACCAAGGACGCGTCATGCGTCGACGTTTGCCCGGTCGACTGCATCCACACGACCGACGCGGACGAGCAGTACTTCATCAACCCGGACGAGTGCATCGACTGCGGCGCGTGCGAGCCGGCCTGCCCGGTAAGCGCGATCTTCCCGGAAGACTCCGTGCCGGACAACTGGAAAGACTACATCGCCAAGAACGCGGACTACTTCAAGAAGTAGCGAGCCCTTCCCGGGCAACCCGAGGCCCCGCCGCCACCGCGGACGGGGCCTTTACTATTGAGCGTGACCGATCTCGTCCGCGCGCCCGCCGTCGAGAGCGCCGGCGGCTATCGCCAGGTCCTGGCCAACCGCAACTTCCTGCGGCTCTGGCTGGCCCAGGTGTTCTCGCAGATCGCCGACAACCTCCTCTACTTCGTGCTGATCGTCGCGGTCTACAAGCAGACGGGCTCGAACGCGGCGGTCTCCGGCCTTGTCGTGGCGTTCACCCTTCCCGCGCTCACCATCGGCCTGCTGGCCGGCGTGATCGTCGACCGCGTCGACAAGCGCCAGGTGCTGCTCCTCACGAACGTCGCGCGTGGCGGCGTGGCGCTCGCGTTCATCGTGCTGATGCGCAGCCTGCCGAGCGTGTTCCTCCTCGGCATCGTCGCCTCGTCGGTGCGGCAGCTCTTCATGCCGGCCGAAGCAGCCACGCTGCCACGCCTCCTCAAGCCGCGCGAGCTCTTGCCCGCGAACTCGCTCTTCACGCTGACGTTGAACGCGTCGTTCATCGTCGGCTTCGCCGGAGCGGGGCCTCTGCTCAAGGTCGCCGGGCCGGAGTCGGTGTTCCTCGTCGCCGCCGCCTTCTTCTTCGTCGCGGCCGGTCTGGTCGCGACGCTGCCCAGCGTCGAGTCGGAGGTGAGCACCGACCTGCCCGAGTCGATCGTCGCCCGCTCGCGCCTGGTGCTCCGCGAGCTGCTCGAGGGCTGGGCGTTCCTGCGCTCGGACCGCGACGTCACCCGCGTGATGCTCCAGCTCGCGTTCGCCTGGTCGCTCTCCGGCATTACGGCGGCGATTGCGCCCGGCTACGCCTCGACGGTGCTCGGTCTCAGCGAGGACGACGCCTTCTTCCTCGTAGTGCCGGCCGGCGTGGGGGTCGTGCTCGGCTCGCTGCTGATCGGCCGGTACGGCGCCCGCGTCGATCGGACGGCCCTGATCGCCTGTGGACTGTTCGGCACCGGCGCCGCCGTCATCGCGCTGGCCACCTACCACCACCTGTTGGAGGCGTTGCTGCCGCGGGTTCCGCCCAACCTGGTGCCTAACTTCCACCCCGGCGGCCTGTCGGGCTTCCTGCTCGCCGTGATGGTGTTCGCGGCGGTGCTCGGGTTGTCGAACGCCGCGACCGTCATCCCCGCGAACACGACTCTGCAGGAGGACACGCCCGACGAGCTGCGCGGGCGGGTGTTCTCCGTGCTCAACACGCTTAGCAACCTCGGCTCGACCGCGCCGGTGCTGGTCGTCGGCGTCCTGGCCGATCTCCTCGGCGTGGGCACGCTGCTCGTGCTGATCGGCGCGATGGTGCTCGTCATCGCCGCGCTCAGCGCACTGCCGGCGCTGCGGCGCCGCGTTGACAGCCCTCAGGGTGCCGCCTAAGATAGCGCGACTCTGCGTCTCGTGGCCTGCCGACTCGCGATAGGACCGGAGCCGCGCCGCCCCCGGGGGTAGCCAGTTGGACCTATTCGACAAGTGCGGTCGCCTGACCAAGCCGCGCGAGGCGCAGCTCGGGGGCTTCTACCCGTACTTCGTCCCGATCGAGTCCCCATCCGGCCCGGAGGTGATCATCGGCGGAAAGCCGATGATCATGCTCGGCTCGAACAACTACCTCGGGCTGACGCAGCACCCGACGGTGATCGAAGCGGCGCGCGCCGCGATCGACCGGTACGGCACCGGCTGCACGGGCTCGCGCCTGTTAAACGGCACGCTCGACCTCCACCAGGAGCTCGAGCGGAGGCTCGCCAGATTCGTCGGCAAGGAGTCCGCGCTGGTCTTCACGACCGGCTTCCAGGTGAATCTCGGCGTCATCTCGGCGCTCGTCGGTCGCAACGACGTGCTCATCCTCGACCGCGCCGACCACGCCTCGATCGTCGACGGCGCGAGGCTGAGCTTCGGCAAGACGGTCCGCTTCCCGCACAACGATATGGGGCAGCTCGAGCGCATCCTGCAGGCGCATGCCGGCAGCAGCGGCTGCCTCATCGTCGTCGACGGCGTCTTCAGCATGGAGGGCGACCTGGCGAACCTGCCCGAGATCGTCCGCCTCGCGCAGCGGTACGGCGCCCGGGTGATGGTCGACGACGCGCACGGCGTCGGCGTGATGGGGCCAGACGGGCGCGGGACGGCGCACCACTTCGGCGTGGAGGAGCAGGTCGACCTGATCATGGGCACGTTCTCGAAGTCGTTCGCCTCGACCGGGGGCTTCGTAGCTGGCTCAGAAGAGGTCATCTACTACATCAAGCACACCGCCCGGGCGTTCCTGTTCTCGGCGAGCATCCCACCGGCGAGCGCAGCCGCCGCGCTCGCGGCGCTCGACGTGATCGAGTCGGAGCCCGAGCGCGTCGACAAGCTCTGGGCGAACGCGCGCCGGATGAAGCACGAGCTCGATGCGCTCGGCTTCGACACAGGCGCGAGCACCACGCCGATCATCCCGATCGTCGTGGGTGAGGAGTACCGCCTCGCCTTCCTCTGGCGGAAGGTGTTCGACTCCGGCGTGTTCGTCAACGCCGCCGTCGCCCCGGCCGTTGAGCCCGACCACGCGCTGCTGCGCACCAGCTACATGGCCACGCATGAGCCCCGCCACCTCGACCGGGCGCTCGCCGTCTTCGAGCAAGCTGGCAAAGAGTTCGGCCTGATCTCCTAGACGACGTGCACGTCGTCATTCTGATGTCCGATACCGGTGGGGGCCACCGGTCGCTCAGCCGCGCGATCGCGGCTGGGCTCGAGCGGCGCCTCGGCGCCGGCGTCCGGAGCACGATCGTCGACCCCTTCGACGCGGCACCCGCGCGCCTGCCAAGCGCTATCCTCGGCCTCTACGGCCCCATCATCCAGCGGATCCCGGCGATCTACGGCTGGATCTACGATGCCCTGGACGCGCCTGGCCGCTTCGCCGCGATCGGCCGCCGGCTCGGCCAGCCCGTGGTCGCGCAGCTGCGCCAGCTGCTCACCCGAGAGCGGCCCGACGCGATCGTCTGCGCCCACGCCTTGACCACGACGCTGGCGCTCGACGCACTCGACGACGTCGGCGGCGAGCCCGTTCCGCTGGCCGCGATGGTGACCGAGCTCGCGACGGTCCACTGGAGCTGGATCGACCACCGCGTGTCCCGCTACTTCGCCGCGACCGACGAAGTCGTCGGCGCGCTGCGGGCCCACGGCGTCCCCCCGAGCCGTGTCCAGCTGACGGGTCTACCGGTGGGCCACCAGTTCGGCGCCATCGCGGAGTCGCCGGAGGAGACCCGGCGGCGCCTCCGGTTGATCGCCAACCGAACAACCGCCCTGGTGCTGGCCGGCGGCGAAGGCAGCGGCCGACTGGCCGAGCTTGTGCCGCGGCTCGCGGCTGCCCTGCCGGACCTGCAGCTCGTCGTCGTGTGCGGGCGCAACGAGCGGCTCCGCCGCGGTCTGTCCGGGTACGGGCTGCCGCCGGCGGTGCGCGTGCTCGGCTTCGTCGAGAACATGCCCGAGCTGATGCACGCCGCCGACTTCGTGTTGACCAAAGGTGGACCGCAGACCATCGCCGAGACGCTGGCGGCCGGCCGCCCGGTCGTCGTGACGGAGCTCCTTCCGGGCCAGGAACGCGGCAACGGCGCCTACGTCGTGCGCCGCGGCGCCGGCTACCTCGCGCTCACCCTGCCCGACGTCCTGGCGGCGAGCCGCCGCCTGGCGTCCGACGAGGCGGAGCGCCGCCGCCTCGCCGCGGCTGCGCGCCAGCTCGGTCCAAGGGGCGCAGCCACGAACGTTGCCGACGCGCTCCGCGTGCTGACCGCCGAGCCGGCGCCCGTCTAGTCGTCCAACCCGCGGCGTGCTCCTGACGAAGCACGCCGCACCCTGCCGGGGCTAGATGTTGCTCCGGGACTGCCCGCCGTCCACGTTCAGGCAGGCGCCGGTTACGAGGCTAGCGCGGTCGGAGCAGAGGAAGGCCACGACGTCGGCGATCTCCTCGGGCCGCCCGAACCGCCCGAGGGGCATCTCAGCCTCGACGAACCGCCGCATCGCCTCGGGGTCGGCGTCCACCCGCCGCTGCCAGCTCCCGCCCGGGAAGATAACCGATCCAGGCGCAACCGCGTTGACGCGCACGCCGTGCGGCGCTAGCTGCCGCGCCAGGTGCTTCGACAGAGCCAACGCGGCGGCCTTGCTCGCGTTATAGGTCGTCGGCCCGCCCCACTCGCGGCCGTAGATCGACGAGATGATCACGATGCTGCCGCTCTTCCGCTCGATCATCTCCGGGATAACGGCGCGGCAGGCGCGCACGGCTGGCAGCACATTCAGTCCGAGCACCTCATTCCACTCGTCGTCCGATGCCTGCCAGGTCGGGTTGCCGCGGCTGCCGCCGACGTTGTTGACCAGGACGTCGATCGGTCCGAAGGCGCTCCGCGCCGACGCCAGGACGTGTTCGACACCCTCCGCGGTGGTTAGATCGGCCGCGACCGCGAGCGCCTCGCCGCCAGCCGCTCGGACGGCGGCCGCCGCCTCGTCGAGTTGCTCCTGGCCCCGCGCGCAGACGACGACACGGCACCCTTCGCGGCCGAGCGCGATCGCGGTCGCTCGCCCGATGCCCCGGCTCGACCCCGTGACGACCGCAACCTTCCCTGCGAGTCCAAGCTCCATCGCCTAACCCCTCGGCGTCCGACGCGGCGGCAGACCGCGACGAGCCCCGCCGTCGCGCTCGCCGCCGCGTTCGGCATCGCGGCCGCCGCCCCGCGAGCCGCCCCGGTCGAACCCACCGCGCCGCGGTCGGAAGCCTCCCTCGTCGCCCCGGACGTCTTCGTCCTCGTCGAAGCGGCGGCGTGCCGGCGGTCGACGCTCGGCGAAGTCGGGCACGCGGCCCTCGCGCCATGGCGCCGGTGGCGGGCCCAAATAGTAGACGAGCACGAAGAAGCCATCGGCGTCGATGCTGACCGACGCGACCTGATCGGGCCGGAGATTGCTCCGATTAAGGTGCTCTTCGAGCTTGTCGCTGGTCTCGAACAACCGGACCGCCCAGCGGCGGTTGCCGCGCTCCCGCGGCGGACCGGGATCGAACGACATCGGGCTCCTCCCAGTCTTCTACCCGCGGCGTGTGGTGCGGAGCACCACACGCCGCGCCCCGCCAGGGACGCACACCTCCTGGGCGATCCCGCCGAGTATACCGCGGGCACGTTTCCTGCCTGCTCCGCGCCGGCCGCTCTTGCGCCCCTCTAATGGGCCAGGCAGGCGGCCCCCAACTAGAATCCGAATTCGACTGGATGAGGATGTAGGGTAAGGTGGCGTCCGCGATCCCCGCCGGGAGCCGCCCCGCTGATACGGCGAGCTCCCTCGGCGCCGAGGTCGCGAAGCGGTCGTCCCGGGGTGGGTGCGCGCTCCTCGCGCTCACCGGAATCACGACCCTCATCCTCGGCCTCTTCCTGATCACTGTGTTTGGCATCTCGCTAACGGTGATCGGCGTGCGTGCCGCCGAAGGGACCGGCGGGCTGATCGACCTCTTCTCCCGCGACCTACCGCCGCCGGAAGAGGCGATCCAGGCCCAGGGCTTCAAAAGCACGTTCATCTACGACCGGAACGGCGAACAGCTCTACGAGATCATCGACCCGAACGGCGGCCGACGCGTCGTCATCCCACTTTCGGAGATGCCGCAGCACCTGATCGCGGCGACGCTGGCGACCGAGGACGCCAACTTCTACCAGAACCCGGGCTTCGACCTGCGGTCGATGATCCGAGCCCTCTGGCAGAACTTCCGCGGGCAGGCGGTCATCTCGGGCGCCAGCACCATCACCCAGCAGCTGGTGCGCAACGTCCTCTTCGACCCTGAGGAGCGCTACAGCCCGAGCATGGCGCGGAAGGTAAAGGAGATCGTCCTCGCCTACCGCCTTTCCCAGATGTACTCGAAGGATGAGATCCTCGAGCGCTACCTGAACGAGATCAACTACGGCAACCTCGCGTACGGGATCGAGGCAGCTGCGCGCACCTACTTCGGCAAGTCGGCCAAGGACCTCAACCTGGCCGAGGCGTCGCTCCTGGCGGGCTTGCCGCAGTCCCCATCGGACTACAACCCGTTCGTCAACTTCCGCGCCGCCAAGGAGCGGCAGGCCGAGGTGCTCGGGCTGATGGTGCGCCAGGGCTACATCAGCGAAGACGTGGCTGAGGCCGCGCTCCGGCAGGAGCTGCACTTCGCCTCGGCGCAGTCGAACATCCTCGCGCCGCACTTCGTCATGTACGTGCGTGACATGCTCGAGAAGCGGTACGGGCGCCAGCGGCTCTACACCGGCGGGTTCAGGGTCTACACAACGCTCGACATGAACGTGCAGCGTGCCGCCGAATCGGCGGTGAGCGAGCAGATCGCGCGACTCAAGGACCACAACGCGACTGACGCGGCCGTCGTGGCGATCAACCCGAACAGCGGCGAGATCCTGGCGATGGTCGGCAGCGCCGACTACTTCAACAACCAGATCGCCGGCCAGGTGAACATGGCGACCGCCGAGCGGCAGCCGGGCTCGACGCTGAAGCCGTTCACCTACGCCGCCGCCTTCAGCCAGGGCAACGTCGGACCCGGGACGATCATCCAGGACGAGTCGACGCAGTTCCGCGGCGCGGCCGGCGAGCCGTACGTGCCGAAGAACCCGGACGGCAAGTTCCGCGGCCCGGTGACCGTCCGCTACGCGCTTGCGAACTCACTGAACATCCCGGCGCTGAAGATGCTGAACCAGGTCGGCGTGACGCCGATGATCGAGCTCGCGCGACGCATGGGCATTACCTCGCTCGGCGACCCGAAGCGCTACGGGCTCACGGTCACGATCGGCGGCGGCGAGGCCAAGCTGCTCGACATCGTCTACGCCTACACGCCGTTCGCGAACGGCGGCCTGCAGATCGGCGTGCCGGTCGCCAACCCGAAGCCGAACGAGCGCGAGTTCGAGCCAGCCGCGATCCTCAAGATCGTCGACTCGGATGGCCGGGTGCTGGAGGAGTACAGCCCACGCCCCGGCAAGCGAGTGATCTCGCCGCAGGTCGCCTGGCTGATCACGGACATCCTCTCCGACGACGAGGCGCGCGCCGATACCTACGGTCGCAACAGCCCGCTCGCACTGAACAGGCCCGCCGCCGCGAAGACGGGCACAACCGACAACTTCGAGGACAGTTGGACGATCGGCTACACCCCCGATCTCGTCGTCGGCGTCTGGGTCGGCAACGCCAACAACTCGCCCATGCGCCAGGTGCTGGGCGTCTCGGGTGCCGGGGCGATCTGGAACATGACGATGCAGCGTGCGCTGAAAGACGTCGCCCCGCGGCCGTTCGTCCGCCCGTCCGGCCTGGTGCAGGTCGCGATCGACCCACGTACCGGGCTGCGCCCCGCGCCAGGTGGACCCAGCAAGATGGAGTGGTTCCTCGAGCAGAACGTGCCGACGCAGTGGACGCAGGGGCAGGCCGTTCCCGTCCCGACGGCGACGCCGACGCTCGTGCCTGTCAAGCCGCCGTCCAACCAACCAACGGCGACGCCGCAGCCACCTCAGCCCACCCCGACGCCGGCCCCGCCCTCCGCATCCCAACCAGCGCCACCGGAGCCCGCGCAGCAAGCCCCGCCGACCCCGACGCTTCCCCCGCCGCAAGTCAACACGAACGTCGTCTCCGTGCCGAGCGTCATCGGGATGTCCGAGGCCGACGCGAAACGCGCCATCTCGGCGGCTGGCCTGTCGAACGCGGCGACGAACTTCCAGACCATCAACGACGTCACCGACAAGGCGACGTTCAACCGCACCGCGCCCGGCCGCGTTCTCAGCCAACTCCCCGCGCCCGGTCAGAGCGTCGCCAAAGGGACGACGGTCTTCATCGCGGTGCGCAAGTCGTAGCTTCTGCCCTTCCTGGGAGAGGGCACCGAAGGTTACAGCCGGACTGCCACGCCCTTCTCCGCGAGGTACTGCTTGGCCTGCGGGATGGTGTACGTCCCGTAGTGGAAGATCGAGGCGCATAGCACTGCGTGCGCGTGGCCTTGCTCGATCGCGTCGTACAAGTGCTCGAGCTTGCCGGCACCGCCGGAGGCGATCACGGGGACGTCGACCGCGTCGGCGATCATTCGGGTGATGCGGAGCTCGTAGCCGGTCTTCATGCCGTCGGCGTCCATCGCGTTCACGACGATCTCGCCCGCGCCGCGACCGACGCCTTCCCGCGCCCAGGCAACAGCCTCCTTGCCAGTCGCGTGCCGGCCGCCGTGCGTGTACACCTCGTAGAAGTCGCCGTTCCACTTCGTGTCGATCGAGAGCACAGTGGCCTGCGAGCCGAAGCTCTTGGCGATCTCGTCGATTAGCCCCGGGTCCGCCACGGCCGCGCTGTTGATCGACACCTTCTCGGCGCCGGCCAGCAGCATCCGCCGCGCGTCCTCGGCCGTTCGGATGCCGCCGCCGACGGTTAGTGGGATGAAAAGCTCGTCGGCGGTCCGCTCGACGACGTCGACGAAGATGCTGCGCTGCTCGGCCGAGGCGGTGATGTCGTAGTAGACGAGCTCGTCGGCGCCGTCCTCGTAGTAACGACGCGCGAGCTGGACGGGATCGCCGACGTCGACGTCGGCCGAGAACTGCTGGCCGCGGATCACGCGCCCGGCGTGGACGTCGAGGCAAGGGATGATGCGCGTCGTCAGCACCGCGCGCTGATCTCCCGCGTCCACGCGATCGCCTCGGCGAGGTCGAGCGTCCCGGCGTAGAGCGCCCGGCCGACGACGACGCCAGCCACGCCCGTGTCGGCCAACTTCTTGACGTGCTCGAGCGTGCCGACGCCGCCGGATGCGATCACCACGGCCGGGGCCGCGGCGGTGACCATCTCGGCCATCGCGGCGTAGTTCGGCTCCGTCAACGTCCCGTCCCGCGAGACGTCGGTGTAGATGACCCGCCGCACACCCCTGGAGGCGAAGCGCCGGGCGAGCTCGTACGCATCCACAGCCGACGTCTCGCGCCAGCCGTGCGTGGCCGCCCGCCCATCGCGGGCGTCCACGCCCAGCACGACGCGATCGCCCCACCGCGCGATCGCTTCGTCGACCATCGTCGGCTCGCGGACGGCGGCCGTGCCCCAGACGATCCGCGCGACGCCGAGCTCCAACCAGCGCTCTGCGATCTCGAGCGACCGCATCCCGCCACCGACCTGGACCGGGATAGACACAGCGCGGACGACGTCGGCGACGATCGGCAGGTTCGACGGCGTGCCGCTGGCGGCGCCGTCGAGGTCGACGACGTGGAGCGTCGCCGCGCCCAACCCCTCCCAGCGCCTGGCGACCCGACGCGGGTCCTCGTCGTAGACGGTCAGCTTGTGGTAGTCGCCCTGGTAGAGCCGTACGCAGCGGCCGTCCTTTATGTCGATCGATGGGATGACTTCCACGGCCGGGACTATAGCCGAGTCCAGGTAAACGATCGGGCTAACCCGAATTGGCCTGGGCGCACGGCGGCTCGCGGCCGATACAAGAGCCGAGACCACGATGAGGCAGATCATCGCAACGAGCGACGCGCAGCCGTCGTTGCTGGCGCGCGGCGTCGCTGCGACGGCGGGGGCCCTCGGCGCCGCCTCGCTCATCGTCGGATCGCCCGAGCTCGGCCTGGCGGCCGGCATCGGCGGCCTGGCCGCGCTCGGCATCTGGCGCCGGCCGGCGAACGACCCGGCCGCGCCGCCACTCGAGCTGCTCCGGGCCATCGCCAGCCGCACCGCGGCGGCCGAGCGGTTGGACGGCGCGATCGCCGTCGCGCTGGAGTGCCTCGTGGGTGGGGGCCACGCGGCGGCCGGCGTCGCGATGATTCGGCGCAACGATGGCGGGCTCTGCGACGCCTACCTCTGGGTCGACGGCCAGTTGTCGCGCGAGGACCTCCTCTGGCAGCCCGAGCTGGTCGAGCCGGCCGACGGCGGCCCGGCGCCACGCCTGCCGATCCGTCTCGGTCGTCCCCGGCGATGGCTTGCTCGGCCGATCGCTGCGCGTGGCGACGCCCACGGCGCGCTCATCGCGATCGAGCCGAACGCCTGGTCGCTTCCGTGGCTCGGCGCGGCGCTCGCCGTGGTGGCCGTCCATCTCGGCGCCCAGGTGCTCGGCGAGCGCCTGGGCGAGCGGCTCGAGCGCGGCTACGTCGCGACGATCGAGGCTCTCATCGGTGCGCTGGAAGCGAAGGACCCCTACACGGCTGGCCACTCGAGCCGCGTCGCCACGTACTCCGTGGCCATCGCCCGGGAGCTCGGGCTCGACGACGACCTGATCGAGGAGCTGCAGACTGGGGCGATCCTCCACGACATCGGCAAGATCGGCGTCGGGGATGGGGTGCTCCTGAAGCCTGGGCGGCTCTCGGATGCCGAGTTCGCGGAAATCAAGGACCATCCGCGCCGGGGGGCGAGGATCATCGACGCGTTCAACCGCTCGCCGACCGTGCTCGGCATCGTGTTCCACCACCACGAGCGGTACGACGGTCGCGGCTACCCGGCCGGGCTGCGCGGCGTCGACATCCCGCTGCCGGCGCGCATCGTCAACGTCGCCGACGCCTACGATGCCATGACGACGAACCGCCCGTACAACAGCACGAAGACCCGCGCCGAGGCGCTGTCCGAGCTCCACCGCGGCGCCGGGCAGCAGTTCGACCCGGACGTGGTGCGCGCGCTCGACGCCGCCTTCGCGAAAGGTTTGATCTAACACAAACGGCTGCCCGGCCGGCGGGGCGCTACCATACCCGCGTGCTGCGCAACATCGACTTCGAGGCGTTGCGCTCGCTCCGCGACCGGCACGGCGCGGCCTTCCCCCGTGGGCGCGTCATCTTCCGCGAGGGCGACACCAGCGCCGAGTTCTACGTCGTGCTGCAGGGCGCGGTCGAGGTGTCGATTAAAGACCCCCAGACGGGGGCCAAGCACGTCCTGAGCGTGCTACAGCCGGGCAGCTTCTTCGGCGAGATGTCGTGCTTCTCCGGTCTGCCGCGGTCGGCGACGGCGACCGCGGCAGAGGACTCGGTGTTGCTCTTCTTCAACCAGGACACCGCCATCCAGCTCATGCGTGCCTCGCCGCTCTTCGCGCTGGGCGTGATCCAGACGCTCTGCGACCGCATCCGGAACAACAACGAACGGATCGCGCGGCTCTCGGCGTTGGTCGGCGACCCGGAGAAGGTCGCGGCGGCCGCCGTGTCGCCAGGCCAGCGCGCGGCGGCCGCCAACCCGGCGCCCGCGGCGGCACCCTCCGTGTCGGCATCGGCTGCTCGTCCCACCGCGCCCAGCCCCCCGCCGCCGATCCGCGACGCTCCACCGCCCGACTACAACAAGGCGCTGCTCTGGGGGAAGGTCGTCGTCTGCCCCGTCTCGAACACCCGGTTCCTGGCGCTGAACGTTCGACCGGAGGTCTCGCACGTCAAGGCGCGTGACGCCGATTTCCGCGAGATCGTGGTCGGGCCGAACCCGCTCTGGTACCTCATGTACGTATGCCCAGACTGTGCCTACGCGGCGTACCCGGACGATTTCGCGAACGCGAGCGCGGCCGAGGTCAGCGCGCTGGCGGGACACACGGCGGAGCGGCAAGAGCTGGTCGGAGGCGCCAGCATAGCAGGCGAGCGCACGATCGACCTGGCCATCCTTTCGTTCCGGCTGGCTGTGGAGTGCTACCTCCTGCGCGCGCCGAACGGCCAGCGGCTCGGCGGCGTTTACCACCGCCTCGCCTGGCTCCACCGAGAGGCCGGCGACCCGGAGAACGAGCGCGGCTACCTCGCCGAAGCGCTCGAGCAATACCGGGCAGTCGTCCAGCAGGGCGAGCTGAGCGGAGCGGCGGAGGTGGCGCTGCTCTACACGATCGGCGACCTCTACCTGCGGCTCGGTCGCCCGGTCGACGCGGTCAAATGGCTCCAGCGCGCGAGCCAACACCCCGACTTCCGCTCACAGCCGGAGCTCGGGAAGCTGCTCCGCGAGCGCTGGACCGCCGCCCGCGAGGCCGCCCGCGCCCGCTCGTAGCGATTTGCTCTCTCCTCGGAAAGGATCCCGCGAGACCTCGTGGGCCTGATCGGCTCCGGGAGGGCAGCGCACCCTCGGCGCCCCTGTCCTGCCTCTCTCGCTCTGGCGGAGGCTGCTTAGGCCAGCCCCAGCTCGGGCGCAATCGCCTTCATCGCGTCGAGCACGGTCTGAATGTGCTCGTCGAGCGGGACGCCGAGTAGATTGGCGCCCTCGGCGATGTCCTCGCGGCGCACTGCGCGCGCGAACGCCTTGTCCTTCATCTTCTTCTTCACCGACGACACCTCGACCTCGGCCAGTGACTTGCTCGGACGGACGAGCGCCACTGCCGTGATGAAGCCCGTCAGCTCGTCTACCGCGAAGAGTGCCCTGTCCATGTCGCTCCGTCGCGGCGGGGCGGCGGCGTCGAGGCCGTGGGAGAGGATCGCGTAGACGACCTCCTCCGGAACACCCCTCTCGCGCAGCACGGGCGCGCCGAGCCGCGGGTGGTCGTCG
>DASRFH010000145.1:0-10752 GCA_035651675.1 Chloroflexota bacterium
GACCTCATCGTCGAGACGGGCACCGCCTACGGCGGCAGCGCCCTCTACCTGGCGCACATGTGCGACCTGCTCGGCCAGGGCGAGGTGGTCACCGTCGACGCCGCCCAGCACCCCGATCGCCCGAAGCACGGTCGCATCGAATACGTCCACGGCTACTCGACCGACCCGGCGATCGTCGGGCACGTCGCGGCGCGCGTCCGTGGCAAGGAGTCGGTGCTCGTCCTGCTCGACTCGGACCACAGCGCGCCGCACGTGCTCGAGGAGCTGCGCCTATACAGCCGTTTCGCGACCGTGGGCAGCTACTGCGTGGTCGAGGACTCCAACGTCAACGGCCATCCGTTGATCGACCAGCATGGACCCGGACCCTGGGAGGCGATCCAGCAGTTTCTGGAGGAGACGAAAGACTTCGTGATCGACCGGGAGCGCGAGAAGTTCCTGCTTACCTTCAGCCCGTGGGGCTACCTGCGGCGGGTCGCGTGATGCCACGTCCGCGCGTCGTCGTCGTCGAGCGGATGGACATGACCGGCGTCGAGCTCCTGAAGAAGGAGTGCGACGTCGTCGAGCTCTACGAGCGACCCGGCGAGGCGCTCGAACAGCACCTACCCGAGGCCGAGGGGCTCGTCGTCCGCATCGCCAGGCTGGGCGCCGACCGTATCGCGCTGGCGCCGAAGCTCAGGGTTATCGGCAAGCACGGCATCGGCGTGGACAACGTGGACCTCGCAGCGGCGACCGAACGCGGCGTCCACGTCGTCTTCACGCCGGGCTCCAACCAGGAGGCGGTCGCGGAGCACGCGCTGACGTTGATGCTGATGCTTGCCCGGAGGGTCGAAGACGCCGTCAGGCGCGCCCGGGCCGGCGAGTTCGAGGCCGGTCGGAACGCGCCGCCGGGGATCGACCTGCTCGGCAGGACGCTCGGTCTGGTCGGGATGGGCCGCATCGGCGGCCGGCTGGCCGAGATTTGCCGGGCCGCGTTTCGGATGCGGGTGCTCGCGTTCGACCCGTACGTCTCACCCGAGCGATCGCGCGAGCTGGGCGTCGAGCGCGTCGACGCGCTCGACCCGCTGCTCGAGCAGGCCGACTTCGTCTCGATCCACGCGCCGCTCACCCCCGAGACGCGCCACGTGATCGGGGCGGCGCAGCTCAGCCGGATGAAGCCGACCGCCTACCTGATCAACTGCGCGCGCGGCGGGCTGGTCGACGAGGCGGCGCTGGTCGAGGCGCTGAAGGGGGGAACGATCGCCGGGGCCGGCATCGACACGTTCGACCAGGAGCCGCCCGATCCGGGCAACGAGCTGCTGCGGCTGCCGAGCTGCATCGTCACGCCACACGTCGCTGGCGCGAGCCAGGAGGCGCGCGTCCAGACGTCGCGGATGGTCGCCGAGGAGGTGCTGCGCGTGCTGAACGGCCAGCCGCCGCGCTACTCCTACAACCCGGAGCTGTCGGCCGCCGGCGCGCGATGCTAGGTGGCGGCGTTCCGAGCGCGGCGAAGCTCGGCGGCTCACCCGTCCACCGCGTCGAGGCACGCAAGGCGATATTCGGATGGCTGGACCGCTACCTGGCGGGCGAACGATAGTTAGCGCGTGAGCAGCGTGACGCGCTTCCGCGTTCCGGCGATCGCCTCGGGCGAGATGATCCCGGCCGGATGCTGCCCGGTGCCGGCGGCCGCCGTCGCGGTGCAGATCCTCATGTTCGTCGAGGGGGTCGAGGACGTCGACGTCGACGAGTCGACCGGCACGGTCTCCGTGACGCACGACCCCGCGCTCGTCTCCGCCGACGACCTCGCCGATGAGCTGACGTTCGTCGGCATGCCAGCCGAGCCGTTGGCCGCCTGAGCGGCCTACAGCCCTTCTGGTCGGACAGGCGCGCAACGGACAGAAACCTTGTTCCTTCGCCCGGTGCAGCGTAGTCTCTACCGTCGGCCTTGCGCCGAGGAATCCTCGAAAAGCGGAGAAGCGATGTCCATCCGATCACACGCCCTGAGCAAGCTCGGCGTCGTCTTGCTCGCCGTGGCGCTCGCGCTTTCCACCACCGTCGCCGGCGCCGCGAACCCGGACCCGACGTCCACCTCGGCCAGCACGGCCGTGCAGCTGCCGGTCGGCGGCCAGCTCACGGGGAGCCTGCCGCCGGCGCCGGTCGGCAAGCCCGGCACGACATTCCTCTACTACAAGTTCCACTACGACGGGAACAACCGGGTCGTCACCATCAACGAGCAGGTCTACCCGGACGACGTGACGATCCTCGCTAAGCTCGGGTTCGTCGTCTACGGTCCGCGCACGGCCCAGAACCCGAACTTCATCTACGTGACCAGCGGCTCTCAGCCGAAGAAGGTGCCGAACGTCTCGGCGAACCTGATCAGCCAGGACGCCGGCGACTACCTCATCCAGGTCTTCAACGACTCCAACGTCGCGATCGACTTCGCCATCTCCGCCGACAACCTGCCGCCGCAGCCGACTCCGTCGCCCAGCCAGGGCGCGACCGCCGCGGCCCCGTCGCCGACGCTGCCGGCGGCCAGCGCCGTCCCGACCCCACTGGCGACGCCCCTTCCGTCCGCCACCCCGGTGCCCTCGACGTCCGCGCCGAGCGGCCTCCCCACCCAGACCGCGGTGGGCGCGGCGCCCAGCGCGACGCCGTCCCCGACCGGAACGCCGGGCGGCACGGTGAAGGGCGGTGGCTCGTTCTCCGACACCCTCGCCCCCGGGCACGCCGACGTGTTCCAGTTCGATTACCCCGGTGACCTGTCGGTCTACACGATCAACCTCCAGGTCTACCCCGACGACCCGGTGGTCCTGCAGCACGCCGGCTTCCAGGTGTTCACGCCGAGCGGCGGCTTGCAGGTAAAGGGTGGTGCCCAGCCGAAGCTGGTGCCGAACGTCGCGGCTAACGTGATCTCGAAGGTGCCCGGCACCTACACCGTCAAGATCTACAACGACACGCCGAACACGGCGACGATTTCGTACACGGTGAGCCTGGTCACCGGCCCGCCGGCCAAGAGCTAGCGCTCGAATCGGAAGAGGCGGCGTGCTCGAGCACGCCGCCTCTTTTGCTAGGCGTTGGCGGGCGCCGTCCCCAGCGTCACCTGGACGTTGCGCGGTGGTGAGTTACCGCGCGCGACCGAGACGGTGACCGTGTCGCCCGGCTTGTGCTGGCTCAGGATGCGGCTCAGGTCGCTCTCTGACTTGAGCGGCTGACCGTCCACGGCGGTGATCACGTCTTTGGGCTGGATCCCGGCGCGCGCGGCCGGGGTGCCCTGGCCCACGTCGGTGACCGCCATGCCCGGCACGTTGGCCAGGCCGAAGCGGGCGGCGAGCGCCGGCGTGTTCGGCGTCACGCTGACGCCCATGAACGCGTAGTCGACCTTGCCGTTCTGGATCAGCTGGTCGGCGATCCGCTTGGCGGTGTTGATCGCGATGGCGAAGCTGATGCCTTGCGCCTGTACGCCCGGCTCGGCCATGCCCGCGCCGAGCGTGTTGATGCCGACCACGTTGCCGTTGAGGTCCAGGAGGGGGCCACCCGAATTGCCGGGGTTGATCGCGGCGTCGGTCTGGATCAGGTCGAAGAGGAAGGGGCCCGGGTTGCCCTGCTGGTCAGGCGGCTCCTGGACGGTCCGGTTGAGGGCGCTCACGACGCCGACGGTGAGGGTCGGGCCACCCTCGAGGGCGAGCGCGTTGCCGATCGCGACGACCCATTGGCCGACGACCAGCTTGCTCGAGTCGCCGAGCGGCAGCGGCGGCAGGTTGGCGCCGTCGACCTGGACGACCGCGAGGTCCGTGCGCGGGTCCCGGCCGACGAGCTTGGCGTTGAAGGTCTTGCCATCGGTCGCCTGGACCTCGAGCCGTTGCGCCTGGGCGACGACGTGGTTGTTGGTCAGGATGTGGCCCTGGTTGTCGATCACGAAGCCGGTTCCAGCCCCGGCCGGCACGGCCTCGCGGCCGCTCGGCTGGAGGACGAACTGCTCGTTGGTGATTTGCACGATCCCGGGCGTCGCCTTGTGCCCGATCTGGCTGATCAGCCCCTGCGTCATCGGCGCGTCAGCGGACGACGTGGCCGGCTGGGTGCCAGCCACCACGGTCGCCTGAGCCTGGGGCACCGCGGTCGCGGTCGGGACCGCCGTCGGGGGGGCGCTGGTCGCGGCAGCCGCCGGCGCCGAGGTGGTCGCGGTGGGTGGGGTGACCGTGGACTGTTGGGCGGTCGCCTGGCCCGCGGCGCAGGCGACTGTGGTTGAAAGCAGCAGCAATAAGCTGACGAGCACGCGCATCGTTGCCGACCTCCTGCTTTCTGATAAGCATAATGACGGCCAAGGAGGCAGCGATGGAGAGCGCGACCGCGACCACGATCTACGAGCAGATCGGCGTGAAGCCGGTGATCAACGCCCGCGGCTTCAACACGGTCGTGGGCGGCAACACGCCGACGCCGCGGATGAAGGCCGCGATGGAGCAGGTCGAGCGGTACTACGTCGATATGAACGAGCTGCTCGAGCGCACCGGCGAGATCGCGGCCCGGCTGATGGGCGCCGAGGCCGCCTACATCACGCCGGGGTGTGCCGCCGCGCTGGCTCTCGGCACGGCCGCCTGCATCGCCGGCGACGACCTCGACAAGATCAGCCGGCTGCCCGACACCACTGGCCTGAAGAACGAGACGGTCATCCAGAAAGGCCACGTCTACCAGTACGACCGCGCCGCCTGCATCGTCGGCACGCGGCTGATCGAGGTCGGCGACGCGAACGGCACGACCGCCGAGCAGCTCGACGCCGCTCTCGGTCCGCGGACGGCCAACGTGCTGTTCGCGGCGCACCTCGACCGCGTGCCGGGCACCCTTCCGCTGGAGCGCGTCCTCGAGATCGCGCACGGCAAGGGGGTGCCGGTGCTGGTCGACGCGGCCGCGCAGGTCTTCCCGCTCGAGCGCTTCACCGGGTTCGCGCGGAGCGGCGCCGACCTCGTCGCCTACTCGACGAAGTATTTCGGCGGCCCGAACTCGGCCGGGTTGCTCGTCGGCCGAAAGGAGCTCGTGCGTGCGGCGGCGATGCAGGGCTTCATCGGCTTCGAGACGGTCAGCCAGCGGAAAGCCTTCGGGCGGCCGTTCAAGATGGACCGCCAGGAGATCGTCTGCGCGCTCGTGGCGATTCAAGAATGGCTCGAGATGGACCACGATCGGCGCCTCGCGGAGGTCGAGCGGCGCATCGCCCACATCACGCGCGCGCTCGAGGGCCTACCCGGCGTCGCGACAGAGCTGCTGCGCCGCGCCGGCGCGTCGCCGCGGGTGCTGCGCGTCTCGGTTGACCCGGGCGCGGCGCACCGCAGCGCCGGCGAGGTCTTCGACGAGCTGCGGAACGGCAGCCCCTCGATCTGGGTCAACCGCGAGCCCGACGCCCTGCTCGTGAACCCGGAGCCGCTGAAGCCGAACGAGGTCGACGTCGTCGCCAGCCGGCTTCGGGCGCTGCTCGCCTGAGCGCCTACCCGCCCCTCGGCCGGGCCGCCGCGTCGAGGTCCAGCATCAGCTCGCCGGCGAACTCCACCTCGCGGTAGCGCTCGATCGCGTCGAGCTTGGCGAGGAACGCCGCCGCCTCGAGCGCGCTCCGCTTCAGTCGCTCGGCGAGCGTGGCCTCGTCGCCGCCACACCGGATCGCGAGCAGCTCGCCGTAGCCGGCAACCGGCGCGAGCACGTTGCGCAGCTCGTGCGTGACCCGCCGCGCGGTTCGGAGCGTCCCCTCGAGACGTGCTTGCTCCAGCTCGACCGCGTGCCGCCGGCGAGCGCGCTCGAGCTCCGCGTGGAGCTGCCGCACTTCCTCAGCCAATTGCGCCGCCCGACGGCGCAGCGTCACCACTTCCGCCTCCATACCCAGCCCGGCGTACCGTAGTGCCTGGCGGTGGCGGCGCACCTATCAGTTTCGTGTCAGCGTGCGCGGTGCGATCGGTATAGTGCGCGGCGGTGTACTACGTCGTCGGAGAGCGCCGGCTGCGGCCGGGAACGGCGGATGCCTACATCGCCTACGCCCAGCGCGTGGCGCAGGACTGGGCGGGCGTCACCGGCCAGGACGCGTACTTCCTGTTCGTCGACCGTGACAGCGCCGAGCGTGTGCTCATCGTCGGGAGCTGGCCGGACCGAGCTGCGTTCCACCGCGCGTACGCGACGATCCCGCCCGAGCGTCGCGAGATCGCCGGCGACGCCGTCCTCGAAGGCACTGGCGTGTGGCGCTGGTACACCTTGGCAGGCGAGCTGCGCACGTTCGGCCACGACCCACGCGTGGCGACGGCCACCAGCTTCGTCGTCGATCCGTCGGACAGTGTGGGCGTGCGCGAGTGGGCTGCGCGGCTGCGCGCGGCCGTGCGCGAGGTGCCCGGCCTCGTGCTGCTGCGGCTGCTCGAATCGACCGATGAGCCGGGCACGTTCGTGCAGCTCGGCGTCTTCGCCGACGAGGTCGCCGCGGACCTGGCCGCGGCGCTGGCCGAGGACCTGCGGCCGCCGCGCCCGGTCGGTCGAACGCGCTCGTTCGTGGGCCTGGTCGGCTTCCGCTGGAGCCAGTACGACGCGCGGACCCGACACGCCACGTGACGCGTCCCGCTGAAGCGGAAGTGCAACGTTGCGCGCGGATTCGGCCGATAGGATGTGTGCAGATCCGAACGGAGTCCGCCTGTGGTGAGTCGAGCACCCCACCAGCGACACGGCCTCCCACGAACCGGTGGGACGGCGCGCGCCATCGCGACATACCTCGTCTCCGTTCGGCCGCTGCTGCAGGAGATCACGGAAGCGCGCCGCGCGTTCATCCGCCACATCGGCCTACTGATGGAGGAGGCGCGCCACGCCGGCCGCCAGGTGGTCGTCCAGGCCGCCGGCCGGATCGGGCGAGACGAAGGAGCGGGCTTCCGCTCGCTGCGCGCGCAGCTCGAACGCATGGAGCCGCCCGGCGCCTGCGAGGCCGCTCAGGCGGCGATCACCAAGTGGATCAACCTCCACCTGGCCGCCTGCGACGTCATGGTGGACGTCGGGCTGAGCGGCGATCTCGGCCGGCTGCGCGAGACGCAGCGGATGCTGGCCGAGGCGCGCATCCACGCGCAGACGTTCAACGCCGAGTACAACCGCCTGGTCTCAGACCTGCGGCGGCGGGTCAGTAGGGCCAACGACGGCAGGGGACGCACCGGTCGGCGGAACCGGGCGCCGAGTGGGCGTTAGATGCGCGGGAAGGCCGCGGCGATCGCGTCCACTGACCCGACCGGTGGGCGTGGCTCGTGCGCGAGGTCGGTCGGCTTCCTCGCCGCGAACACGGTCGGCCCTGGCGGAGGTCGGCCGTGATCCGATGGCTTCTCCGCCTGCTGGGCCTCGGCCGGCCCCCCGCGTCGCGGGAGGGCGGGACGGCCGCCGCTGCCCGACAGCCGGCCGCGAAGCTGGGCCCGCCGCCGGTCGAGGAGCTCACCGCGGAGGAGTTCCGCACGGCGCGGCGCCGCGTGGTCGCCTACGTCGCGCGCAGCCGCGTGCCGCTGCGACAGGTGGTCGCGGCGCGCCAGAAGTGGCTCGTCGACCTGAGCAAAGTCTACGAGGCGATCAAGGACAGCCCGACACAGCTCGTGCTGGAGCGCGCCGGGGCGGTCGGCGAAAACCACGAGCCGGTCTTCCGGGACGCGCTGCTGCTCACCCAGTCGATCGAGCCGCCACCCGAGGTGGAGGGTGTGCACGCCGCGCTCGTCGGGTGGATCACTGCCCTCCACGCCGCCTGCCTCGCCTTGATCGACGCGCGGAAGCTGAAGGACCGGGCGATGCTCGGCCGGCTCCGCGAGCAGCTCGGCCAGGCGCGGAAGCACTCCGCGACGTTGGTGGCCGAGCGCGCGGAGCTCTTCACCGCCTACAGGCTGAACGTCAGACCGGCGGTGCAGCGGCCGAAGCGCGACGCCGAGACGGCGTCCTCGCCTCCGGCTCGGGACGACGCGACTCGGCCGACGGCGAGGCCGATTGCGCGACGGGCCCCGGCGCGGCCGCGCCGGGCTCGTCGCGAGCCGTCGCAGAGTCGTCGGACTCGGACGCGAGCGGTAGGGTGAACTTGAAGGTCGAGCCCTTGCCGACGTCGCTCTCGACCCAGATGCGCCCCCCGTGCCCCTCGACGATCGCCTGACAGATCGAAAGGCCGAGGCCCGAGCCGCGCACCTTCTTCTTCAGGTCGTTGTCCACGCGGTGGAACTTCTCGAAGATCCGCCGGAGCTCGGCCTCCGGGATGCCGACGCCCTGGTCGGCGACCTCGACGCGCGCCATCGCGGGGTGGCCGCCTGACGCCTTCTCGCGGACGCCGCGGATCGTGATGGTACCGCCGGCCGGCGAGTAGCGGATCGCGTTGTTGACCAGGTTCAGCATGACCTGCTGCAGCCGGTGCGGGTCGGCGTCGACCAGGATGTCGGACGGGCACTCGCCGACCAGCCTGTGGTTGGTCGCGCTCGGCTGGGCGCGCTCGACGACGCGGTTGATCTCGTCGGCCAGCTCGGTCGGCTGGGGCGAGATCGTGTACTTGCCGAGCTCGATCGCCGAGAGGTCGAGCAGCTCCTCGACCATCCGCAGCATCAGCTCCGACTCGCGGTGGATGCTGGACGCGACGTGCTTCAGCTGCTCGGGCGCGACCTCGCGGTTGGCGAGGATCTCGCTGAAGCCGAACACGTAGGTGAGCGGGCTGCGCAGCTCGTGCGAGATCACTGAGATGAACTCGGACTTCAGCCGGTTCAGCTCGCTCATCTCTTCGGCGCGACCGAACTCCGCGTCGAGGCGGCCCACCGTTTCGCCGATGATCGCCTGGACCAGGTCGACCATCGGCGGGGCCGGCGTGGCCAAGGCCGGCAGCGGCGCAGGGGGCGGCTCGAGTGTGGCCGGCGGGCGCGCGGCCGCCGACGCCACGGTCGCCTCGCGGAGACGCTCGAGCGTGGCCCGTGCCTCGTCGCCTACCAGCGCCTCGTCCGACTCGAGGTAGAACGAGGCTACCCCGACCGTGCGGCCTCGGACTTGGAGCGGCAGCGCGATGGCGGCCTGGACGTCCTCGCGGGCGGCTGCCTGGGCGAGCTCGGGGTCCTCGGCGGCCCTCGGGACGAGCTCCATCGTTCCGCTGGCCAGCACGCGGCGGAGCAGCGCCCGCCCGAGGTCGGAGAGCGCGACGTCGCTGCCGACGACCGCCGGCGTCGTTCCGACCGGGTCGTCGGGGTCGAACGCGAAGATGGCGAACCGATCGCCGGGCGTCACGCGGCGGGCGAGCGGCGCCACGAGGCCGCGCAACCACCCGGCCATCAGCGCTCGGCGGCGTCGTCCCCGTCGGAGGGCGCCATCCCGCGGGGGACGAGCAGGTACCCGGAGCCGCGCCGGCTGTGCAGGTACACCGGGTGCGTCGGGTCGGGCTCGACTTTGCGGCGCAGCCGGCTCATCTTGACGCGCATCAGCTCGGCCGCCTCGGTCGGGGAGCTGATCGGCATGCCGAGGCGGCGGGCGAGCCGCTCGGCCGACCACGGCGAACCTGGCGTGGACGCTAGCGCGCTCAGGATGTCGAACTCCATCGGCGAGAGCGACAACATCTCCCCGTTGCGGCGGACGACGCGCGAGGTCCCGTCGACCTCGATGTCGCCCACCTGCGTCGTGCTCGGCGTCGGCTGCGACCAGGCGCTCCGCCGAAGGAGCGCCTCGACGCGCAGCGCGAGCTCGGTCGGAAGGAACGGCTTGACGAGGTAGTCGTCGGCGCCGGAACGGAACCCGCGCGCCTTGTCGACCTCGCTCCCGCGCCCGGTCAGGAACAGCACGGGGACGCGGCTGACCTGGCGGATCTGTTGGCACACCTCGGCGCCGGTGCCGTCGGGCAGGGAGAAGTCCAGGACGACGACCTCCGGCTGGAAGAGCGGCATTTCGCGCAGCGCCGACGCGGCGTCGGGCGCGGTGCGCACGTCGTGCCCCTCCGACTGGAGCGTGAAGCTCACCAGCTCCAGCGCGGACGGATCGTCGTCGACCGCCAGGACGCGGGCCATGCCTCGGTCCTCCTCCGCCACACCCCAGATTAGGAATGCCTCTTCGCGGTCCGCCAGGGTGGTACCACCCCAGTTTACGCCGGCACGCCTTCTGCCTCAGCCAGCCAGACGATCAGGAGGATAGCGAGGTAGTCAACCGTTGAACGAGGTTTTCCGCAAGTTCGCGCAGCGCACGTCGGAGTGGACCGGCTCCGCGTGGGCCTTCGTCCTGGCGGTGATGATCATCCTGATCTGGGCGGTCACCGGGCCGATGTTCGGCTTCTCCGACACGTGGCAGCTCGTCATCAACACCGGCACGACGATCGTCACGTTCCTGATGGTGTTCCTCATCCAGAACTCGCAGAACCGCGAGTCGAAGGCGGTCCACCTGAAGCTCGACGAGCTGATCCTGGCCGTGCGCGGCGCCAAGAACGAGCTGATCGACATCGAGAGCCTCACCGAGGAGCAGCTCGAACAGATCACCCAGCGCTACCGGCGTTTCGCCGAGCGCTACAAGGCGAGCCTGGCCACCAGCCTCGAAGGCGTCGAGGGCGAGGTCGAGGAGCTGGGCAAGAAGGTGGCCGAGGTCGGCGGTGCGGCGCGTCGGATCGAGGAGGGGCTCGGCGCCGGGCGTTGAGGCCCGGGGGAGTCGGAGGGGCCCCGCGCCCGATCGGGGCCCCGGGCCTCGCCCCGAAGGGGCAGGGGATACGACCCCGGGGGAGAAGCCCGCACCCCGCGCGAGATTTGAAGGGAAAAATCCACAATCATCCCGTATAATGCAATGACCGCTGAGCGT
>DASRFH010000146.1:0-4033 GCA_035651675.1 Chloroflexota bacterium
CCACCCGCGGACCCGCGGAGACCACGTTACCCGGTGGTAGAGCCCGCTGACGCCGAAGAGCGCCACCAGCGTCAGCGCGTACACGCCAGCCGCGTGCGCGGCGCGGGGGGTCGGCGCGGCGACGAAAACCAGCCAGCCGCCGGCGGCCACGGACGCCGCGCAGGCGTACTGGTGGAACAGTCCCCGCCACCGCGGCCGGGCCGGTCCACCGGCAGCCGGGCCCGGCGCCGGGCCGAGCACGCGACGCCACGCTGCCGGCGACCAGGCGGCGGCGTCCCAGCGCGATGCTCCCACCAAGCCGGTTGTAGCGTTCCTGAGCCGGCTTGTCGATGTGGACCGTCGGCGCGTCTCCGTTCACGCGGCACGGGGCGCGGACCGGCGGTGCGAGCGACAGCCGCGGCCAGCTGGCGGGCTAGGCGGCGGGTGGACGGAGGAGCCGGTAGCCGAGGCCGCGGACGCTCTCCAGGTACCTGGGGGAATCAGCGTCTGGCTCGATCTTGGCCCGCAGGCGGCCCACCAAGGACTTGAGGCTGTCGGCCGTGGCCGCGTCTCGGTCGCCCCAGACTCCCGCGATCAACGCACCGTGCGGCAGCAGGCGTCCGACATTGGCGGCAAGCTGGTGCAGGAGCCGGTGCTCGTTCGGGGTGAGCGCCACCCGCCCCCCGCGCAGCCACAATTCCCTCGTGCCCTGTGCTAGCCGCAGGTCGCCGACCACCACGCCCGCGCCCGCGTCTGGGGACCCAGTGCCGGAGCGGCGGAGTACCGCCTGAACCCGGGCGAGGAGCTCCGGGTGGCCGATCGGCTTGGCCAGGTAGGCGTCCGCGCCCAGCCCCAGTCCCTTCACGAGGTCGGTCTCCCGCGCCCGGGCGGTGACGACGATCACAGGCGTGTCGGAGACCAGCCGGATCTCCCGCAGGAGCTCGAAGCCGTCGCGCCCGGGCAGCTGCACGTCCATGAGCACTAGGTCGGGGTCGCACGCGAGGAACAGTCGGGCCGCTCCGTCTGCGTCGCGCGCTGCTAGCACCTCGACGGTCGGCCAGCGGAAGTTGAGCGCCGCTGCCACCTCCCCGCGCAGGTCTGCGTCGGCGTCGACCAGCAGCAGCTTCACCGGATCGACACGCGCTCGACGGATGGCCCGCACAGCTCGGTCAAGCCCCTTCGTCGGTCGCGCGCGCCGATGGTCCCCCGCCACGGCACCGCCGCAACCGGCTGACTCGGCGAGTGTCGTTCAAGGGCGCGCGTCGCTTGTGAAGTTTCGTCATCTCGGCCCGCGGGCGCGGGTCGCGACCGTGGGTTGGCGACGGCCGGCCCTATCATGGATGCGCGGTGCGACGGTGAGCGGCGGCGGCCAGCAGGCGCGGAGCGGGCGGGGTCCGTTGTGGCCGCCCCGCGTGCCGTTGCGGGTCCTGGTCGTCGAGGACCAGGACCTGGTCTCTCGAGTCGTCGAGCTGGCGCTCAACCATGGCGCGTACGCGGTGCGCACTGCCGCCGACACCGAGCGCGCCGTGGTCCTGCTGCGGCAGTGGCGGCCGCACCTGATCGTCGCCGACATGGACGTCGACGGCGGCGGGATCATCGAGCAGGCCGCGAACACCCGGACCGGTGCGGGGACGGTGCCGGTGCTGGCACTAACCCGGCGCGGCGACTTGCAGGCCAAGCTCGACGCCTTCGACCGCGGCGTCGAGGACATTCTGACCGTGCCGTTCTCGCCGGAGGAGCTGGTGGCCCGGGCGCTCGTGCTGATGCGCCGTGCCCACCGCGAGGCGAGTGTCGCCCTTACCCCCACGATCCGGGTCGGCGAGCTCGAGATCGACATGCTCCACCGGACGGTCACGGCCGCCGGCCACGCCCTGCACTTGACGTCGCTGGAGCAGAGTCTCCTCTACCTGCTGGCAGCCAACGCGGGGCGGGTGCTGGCGCGCGAGGAGATCCTGGACGTGCTGTGGGGTCCGGACTACGTGGCGGAAAGCAACGTCGTCGACCGCCACGTGCGCAACCTGCGGGCGCGGCTGCAGAACGACTGGCGCCGCCCGCGCTTCATCGCAACGGTGCCGGGGAAGGGGTACCGCTTCCTACCGGCCACCGGAGCGACCGCGGGCGACACGCTCGGCGAACCGCCCTGACGCGCGCACCCACAGGCGCCCCGAGCCGCGATCCCGCGGCGCGGCGCGTTTGCCTGGCTGGTTGCCGGCCGCCCGGAGCCACGACGGCTCGATCGGTCCCTCCTGGTCGGCGCAGGCCGCAGCGCGGCCTCACGCCTACCGCTATGGCTCGGTCGGCGCCAAGGCGGTGCTCCCCACGAAGCCAGTCGCCTGCGGCGGGCCGCGGACCGAAGCGGGGTCGGTGGGCGGGTGGAACCCGCCGAGCACGATCGCCCAGCCGATCGACCCGAACAGAGACAACGCGGCGACCACCGCCAGGATCTCGATCATGAGCCCCTCGCCTCGGTCGCGTCCGTCATGGTCCATGTATGTCGCCTAATGGATCCATGCTCGCGCACGAGCCATCGCCCAGCGCGAGCTGTCGTCGCCCGGATGCGTTCAATTGCCGCCCGCTCGCCGCGCCGCGTGTCGGCGAGCGGGCTGGGCCGCTTCGACCAGGGCCGCGTCCGTCTCGATCCGGCCGACCAGCGCCCGCAGCATCCCGATCTGGCTCTGCTGGAGCTGGAGTAGCTCCGCCCACTGATTGATCCGGAGAGTCTCCATGCTGCCGTGCAGCTCCTCGATCAAGGTCTCCGCCTTGAGGTTGGTCTCGAGGTCGAAGTCGGCCTGGAGCCGGTCTTTCGCGGATTGGCGATTCTGGCTCATCATGATGATCGGCGCGGCGTAAGCAGCCTGGAAGCTCAGCACGAGGTTGAGCAGGATGAACGGGTACGGGTCCCAGGCGCGCCAGACCACCTCGGCGACGTTGAACGCGATCCACACGGCCAGGACGCCAGACTGGACGATGATGAAACGCCAGCTCCCCATGGTCGCCGCCACCCGGTCGGCGACGCGCTGACCGACGCCCAGCGACCGATCGACGGCCTGGTTCACGTCGCGGTCGGCGCGCTTGCGGCGCGCGCTCTCGACGAGCCGCTCCTCGAGCCGCCTCAGGTCCTCCGCCGGCAGGCGGTCCTCCAGGTGCGCCATCCGCCAGATCGCGTCCGAGTTGACTTTGTGTTGCACACCCACTCCTACCGCGGGATCGGGTTCGACTGGCTCCTCCAGCCCCGGCGTGCCTGGTAGGTCGCGGTTGTGCCAACGCTATCAACGCGTGGCCTCCCCGCTGGGGAGCGGCATCGCGGCGTGTGGAAGCCACGGGCGCGCCAGACTGGGACGCGGCCACGAGGGGGAGCGCGGAAAACAGGATCACCTGCGGCATCGAGTCCGCTGAAGTGTCGGCTCCGCCACCGGCGATGGGATTGCGAAAACGTCACGGCCGAGGCTGGCAATGATGACCGGACGCTGATGCCCTGGATAGCCTCTGCCGCGCGATGCTCCCTGCCGTGACCGAGTCCGCCCATCTCGCAAGGCGCGAGCTGATCGCCTACCGCGAAGTTAACCAGGACTCGGCAGGTCCGCGGACGAGCTGACGGGTGCCCGAGTGCTCGATGTCCTTGGGCAGGTCCGCAGGAACCGTCGCCTGGCCGGCCACCGTGGCGCTGAACCGGGCCCGGCGCCGGTCGTCTCGCAGGTGGGCGGGACGGGGCGCCGCCAGGCTACCCGAGCGGTCGAAGCAGGGCGAGGGCCAGGATCGCCAGGAGAACGAGCAGGAAGGCGGCCGCGCTGAGCACGCGCGACCGGGTCGTCGTCGCGTGGGTGCTGTCCGCGCCGTCCATCTGTCAGGCCGGGACGGCGCCGGCGAGCGGCGTCGCGCTGGGGAGTCCTGGGGGGCGTGCTCCGCCAGCCGCGCTGCCGTGGCGGCGCCGCAGCACGGCGCCGGCCGTCTGCCCGAGCAGCTCGGCCGCAGCCACGTCACCGTCGCTCAGGCGCCAGGCCCAGGTGGTGAGCACGCCGAGGACGCTAACGCCGGCGACGATGGGCACGAGCGC
>DASRFH010000147.1:0-5124 GCA_035651675.1 Chloroflexota bacterium
GAAGAGCCCGAACCGGTTCATCGGCTCGGCCGCCCGTGGCTGGCTCACCGCCGCTTTATAGCGCAGGCGATCGCCGCGACCGATCGGCCACCCGCCGCGGGTCGCTGGCGGCCAAGGCTGTTGGGCAAAACCAAGAGGCGATCCCCGCGACCGATCGGCCGCCGGCCGCGGCGCCGGGCGGTGCCCCCGCCAATCCAGCCGCCCGGGCACGGTGTAGTGGTGGTGAGCCATCCCACCACCGGAGGAAACACGTGCTGAAACGCTTGGGCGCGGTCGCCGCGGTCGCGCTGGTCGCCGCCTGCGCCCCGACCAGGCCGGCCGCGGTCAACCCCGCCCCAGCCGCCGCGGCCGCCAGGCCCACCGAGGCGCCGGCCAGGCCGGCCCCCGCGATCGGGACCGTCGTCCAGCCGACGACCGACGGCCCACAGGTCACGATCAAGGACTTCGCGTTCGGCCCGAAGGAGATCGCCGTCCCCGTCGGCGGCACGCTGACCTGGACGAACAAGGACGCCGAGCCCCACACCGTGCTCGCCGACGACAGGTCGATCGCCTCCCGCGCGATCGACGCCGGCGAGCAGTTCGCCTTCCGGTTCGACGCGCCGGGCACCTACGCCTACCACTGCTCGCTGCACCCGTACATGACCGCGACGGTGGTGGTGCGATGAGCCTCGACCGCCGCGGCTTCCTCAAGTGCATGGCCTGGGCCGGCACCGGCGTCGTCTGGACCGTCTCCGGCGGCGTGCTCTCCTCGTGCAACCTCGTGCCCGGCCAGAGCCCGCCGAAGGGCTCGTTCAGCTTCGTCCAGCTCTCCGACAGCCACGTCGGTTTCAAGCAGGCGCCCAACGCCGACGTCGTCAAGACGCTGCAGACCGCGATCGACGGCGTCAACGCCCTGCCCGACACGCCCGACCTGATGATCCACACCGGCGACCTCACCCACCTCTCGAAGCCGGCGGAGTTCGACACCGTCGACCAGCTCCTGAAGGGGCTGAAGGTCAAAGACCACTTCTACGTGCCCGGCGAGCACGACAACGTCGACGACAACGGCAAGCAGTACCTCGAACGGTTCGGCAAGGGCTCGCAAGGGACCGGCTGGCACTCGTTCGACCACAAGGGCGTGCACTTCGTCGGCCTCTCGAACGTCTTCGACCTGCCCGCCGGCGGCCTCGGCAAGCTGGGCGCCGAGCAGCTCGACTGGCTCCGCAAGGACGTCGCGGGCCTCGGCGCCTCGACGCCGATCGTCGTCTTCGCCCACATCCCCCTCTGGACCGTCTACCCGCAGTGGGGCTGGGGGACCGACGACGCGCAGGAGGCGCTGACCTACCTGAAGCGCTTCGGCTCGGTCACGGTCCTGAACGGCCACATCCACCAGGTGATGCAGAAGGTCGAGGGCAACGTCACGTTCCACACCGCCCGCTCGACCGCCTTCCCGCAGCCCGAGCCGGGCAAGGCGGCCGGCCCCGGGCCGATGAACGTGCCGGCCGAGCAGCTCAGGAGCTTCCTGGGTGTCACGCGGGTGGACTACAAGGAGAACCCAGGCTCGCTCGCGATCGTAGACTCGACGCTGGCGTAGGGGGGATCCGCTGCCATTCCGAGGAGCGGAAGCGACGAGGAATCTCGGCCGTGCCGGTGTCCATCGGCGCTGGTGGTGGCCGCGCCGGCCGGGATTCCCCGCTGCGGTCGGAACCGCGAACCGCAGGTAGGTGCCATGGAACCAGGGACCGATCCGCCGACCGAGGCCTGGCCGGACGAGCGGCTCGTCGCGCGGCTGGCCGCCGGCGAGCACTGGGCGCTCGGCCCGCTCTACAGCCGCCACGCCGACTTCGTCTTCGGCGTGGCGGCGCAGATGGTCGACCGCGCGACCGCCGAGGAGATCGTCCAGGAGGTCTTCCTCGCCGTCTGGCGCAAGGCCGACTCCTACGACCCGGCGCGCGGCGCCTTCCGCGCCTGGGTCCACCGCATCACCCAGACGCGCGTGCTGAACGAGCTGCGCCGCCGCGGCCGCCGCCCGCGCGCCGCCGACGACCCGGACGGCCTCCACCTCGACGCGATCGAGGACCCCGATCCCGACCCGGCCGACGTCGTCTGGCTCGACGACCGCCGCGCCGCCGTGCGGGCGGCGATGGCCGACCTGCCGCCGCCGCAGCGGGAGGCCGTGCGGATGGCCTTCTACGAAGAGCTGAGCCACCAGGAGGTCGCCTCGGCGCTCCATCTCCCGCTCGGCACCGCCAAGACGCGCATCCGCGCCGGCCTCCAGAAGCTGCGCCAGAACCTGGTCGCCGTCGCGATCGTCTGCCTGGCCGCGACGCTGCTCGGCGTGCTGGCGGACCGGTACGCCCGGGCGAGGGATGCCCTGGAGCAGGACGACCGTGCCCTGAAGCTCACCACCTCGAGCGACGCCGAGGCGCTGCGCCTGACCGCGGTCGCCGGTGTCCCGGCCGAGGCGCACGCCAACTACCGCCACGCACCCGGCGCGCGGATCGTCGTCCTCACGTCCTCCTACCTCCCACCACCGCCCGCCGGCTCGACCTACCGCGCCTGGGCCCGGCTGAACGGGAGCTGGCGGTACCTCGGGACGCTGACGCCCGACGGGTCGGGCGCCGCCCGCCTGATCGCCGAGGGGCCCGACCTGGCCGACAAGCCGGGCGAGGTCGAGGTGACCGTGGAGGGCACCGGCGCGGTCAGCCAGCCGAGCGGGCAGGTCGTGCTGCGGTGGGTCGGGTGACTGCCACGGGATAGTGGACGTCGGCAACGACCGAGCGAAGTACTTCGCGGACCCGCGGAAGGAGCTGGCCGAGCCGCCGACGCCGGAGGAGATCGAGCGCCGGCACGAGCATTGGCGCAGGGTCGATCGGGCGCGCGTCAAGGTAGGTCGTGCGCCTGGTTGAACCGGCGGGGTCGGCGGCGAGCGGAGGTGTGCGGTGGGGGGCAAGTGCCCTGGTGCGCCCTCAGGGGCGACCCGAACCGGCGGCGGCCTGTGTGCCAGCGCCGGGGTGGGGGACACGCGCGGCGAGGGCTCGCGGTCGTAGAATCGTTCCGGCGTGGGTCGGGGATAGGCCAAGGAGGTGCAGACAGGCGATGGCGACCCGACTGGCCGAGCGGAGCTGCCAACCCTGCGAGAGAGGCACGCCACCGCTCCCGCCCGATCAAGTCGAGGCGCTGCTGGGCCAGCTCCAGGGCTGGCGGGTGGAAGCCGGCAAGCGGCTCGTCAAGCGGTTTCGGTTCCGGAACTTCGCCGACGCGGTGGCGTTCGTGAACACGATCGCGCCGATCGCCGAGGCGGAGGGCCACCACCCGGACCTCGCCGTCGGATGGGGCCGGGTCGACGTCTCCCTGACGACGCACGCCATCGGCGGGCTCAGCGAGAACGACTTCGTCCTGGCGGCCAAGATCGACCGCGCCTTCGGCGGCACCTGAGGTTGCCGACGGGGGCTGACCACGCCGGACCTGAGAGCGTTGCCCTGGCGGCGCGGTCCGGGCGCGGGCACCGGTGAGATCTCGCCCGTCGCCCGATCGCACGCCTGCTGTCGGCGCCGGACGGAACGCCGCCGCTCGCGCCACACGCTTGGCCCGGCCCGCCAGCGTCGGGCGCGGTGATCGACGGCAGCTCGAGCCGAGGCGCCCCACGATCGCGCGAGCGGTGCCGTTGGCACGTCGGCTGCGCCGCCCGCGCGAGGATGCGTCGTCCGCGCGCATCTGCCGCGCGCGCCGGGTGGCCGCGCGGGCGTGGCGTCCGGGTTGATCTTCGCGCCGGAGGTGCTATCTGCGCTACCTCGTCCTGGCCGCCGACTACGACGGGACGCTGGCCACAGACGGCCGCGTCGACGGGCGCACCGTCGCCGCGCTCGAGCGGCTGCGGTCGTCCGGACGCCGGCTGGTCCTGGTCACCGGCCGCGAGCTCGCCGACCTGCTCCGCGTCTTCGAGCAGGTCGCCCTTTGCGACCGCGTCGTGGCGGAGAACGGCGCGGTGCTCTACGACCCGGCCACGCGCGCCGAGCGGCCGCTGGCCGATCCACCGCCCGAGCGGTTCGTCGCTCGGCTCCGCGAGCGCGGGGTCGCGCCGCTGGCGGTCGGCCGGTCGATCGTCGCCACAACCGAGCCGCACGAGGTCGCCGTCGTCGAGACGATCCATGAGCTCGGCCTGGAGCTCCACGTGGTCTTCAACAAGGGAGCGGTCATGGTGCTGCCCTCCGGCGTCGACAAGGCGACGGGGCTAGCGGCGGCGCTCGCCGAGCTACGCCTGTCGCCGCACAACGCCGTCGGCATCGGCGACGCCGAAAACGACCACGCCTTCCTGGCGGCGTGCGAGTGCGCGGCCGTGGTCGCCAACGCCCTCCCAGCGGTGAAGGAGCACGCCGACCTGGTCACACGGCGGCGGTCCGGCGCCGGCGTCGTCGAGCTGGTCGAGCGCCTGGTCGACGACGACCTGGCCGACATCGCGCCGCGGCTGCGGCGCCACCGCATCCTGCTCGGCACGACGGCCGACGGCCGCACGGTGGGGTTGGAGCCGCACGGGACGGTCATCCTGGTCTCCGGTCCGTCCGCGAGCGGCACGTCGACGGTCGCGACCGCGGTGCTCGAGCGCGTCGACGAGGCCGACCGCCAGTTCTGCCTGATCGACCCGGCGGGCGACTACGACCACCCGGCCTTCGCCCAGGCGGTGCGGCTGGGCGACCCGGGCCGCGTCCCCACCGTCGAGGAGGTGCCGCGGCTCCTGGCGGAGCCGGGGAAGGACGCGGTGGTCAGCCTCGTCGGCGTCCCGCTGGTCGACCGCCCGGCCTACTTCGCGACGCTGCTGCCCCACCTGCTCGACCTGCGGGCGCGCACCGGTCGGCCGCACTGGCTGGTGGTCAACCAGGCGCACCACCTCTTCCCGGCCGCCCCGGGGCCGCCGAGCCCCGCCCTCCCGCCCGACCTGGGCAGCCTCCTGCTCGTCACACCCCACCCGAGGTTGGTCGCACGTGCCGTCCTGGAGGCCGTCGACACGCTGGTCGCCGTCGGCGCGCGCCCCGACGAGACGGTCGCCGCCTTCGCGGCCCAAACCCGTCGAGCGCCGCCGATCCAGCTCCCACGGCGGCTCGCGACCGGCGAGCTCGTCTTCTGGCGGGCGGCCGCCGGCGAGCC
>DASRFH010000148.1:0-18673 GCA_035651675.1 Chloroflexota bacterium
GCCCGGACGTGGTCCAGGTACTCGCGGAAGCGGCGCAGCGCGTACTTGTAGGTGTCGGCCGTCGAGCGCGCGCGGCCGACCGTCAGGTCGTCGAGGAAACGCTCGACCGCCTCGTCGAGCGTGAGCCCGCCCGCGGTTGGCGCCGAGGCCTCGCTGACCATAGCGGCATGGTCGAAGGCGCGGCGTTAGGCGGACGTCAGAGCTAGACGATGGTCGGCTAAATCGGGGTCAAGGGTAGTGTCGGGCTTCGGCCCGGCCTCCGGGCGGGCGGAGTTAGAAGAACCTCGGGGGATTTCAGCGGGCACCACGACATGCGTTCCACACAGCAGGGCGCCGGGTGACCGTCGCGGGCTGCTTACGGCGCCCCGCTAGATCGGGTGTGCTCACGATTACACGCACAACATCTACCAGACTATTGGCCTTTGGCCGCCTGGTTCTCGTCCCGACCCGGGTGGCCGGGAGTCACCACGGCCGGGGTGCTATGGCTCGAGGATCGCGTGGACGACGTCCGCGACGCGCTGCACGATCGCGGCCGGCAGGGCGCCCCGGCGCCGCCACCGGCGGTGCTGCCAGTCGACCGAGCGCACCTGATCGCACAGGACGACGCCGGTTGCGTCCAGCCCCTCCGGCAATGGCACCTCGAACGCCCATCCGCGCGTCGTGCTCGTGAGGGGGCAAACGACCGCCATCCCGGTCGCGGCGTTGAAGCGCCGCGACGAGAGCACCAGCGCCGGCCGCCAGCCAACCTGTTCGTGACCGGCCCGGTCGCCCAGGTCAAGGCTCAAGTCGACGAGGTCGCCTCGGTCGGGCGCCTCCTCCTCACTCACCAGACCTCGCGCCCGACTGGAGCCCCCCAGTCGACCGACTCGGGCCTCGTCGCCGGATCGAGCCGCGCCAGCAGTTCATCGAGGGTCACGCGCGACGGGCCAATCGGTCGGGCGACGATCGCACCGCCGTCCAACGTGACGTCGACCAAGGTCCCGGTGCCGATCCCGGCCTCGTCGGCAAGGCGCTTGGGGATGCGAACTGCGAGGCTGTTGCCCCACCGTTGCACGTGCGCGCGCACTCGCTCCCTCCAGGGGATAGACGATGTTTCTACATTGTCCGACGCGCGTCGTCCGCCCGTCAAGAAACCCGCCTAACAGCCGGCGGCCGGCAGGTCCGGCCGGCGCGCGCTAGGTTCGGGGTTATGTGGAGCGCTCGTGCTCCGCCGGGCCTCCAAGCGAGGCCCCGTCCGCCACGTATCGGAGTTCGGGATCCCCCTCGATCCCCAGCTTGCTGGCCACGTCCATTGCAGCCCGCGGCGTGCGCAGGACCCGACGGATGTCGCCCGCACCGAGTGCGCCCCTGCGCGCGCGGTGCAGCAGCCCTGCGACCGGACTGGAGCCGATCGCCGCGGCGTACAGCCGGCCCTGCTGGCGCTCGGGCAGCGCCTCGTAGTCGGCGCGGGCGCGCAGCTCGGCCAGGACGCGGCTCGCTTCCTCCATTACAAGGGCCTCGATCCGGCGCAGGGCCTCTTCTCCCCGCTCGAGCGCCGCCGTCATCGGCGCCGCGCGGTCGTGGCCTCCCGGTGCCGATTCGGCGGGCCGCGGCGGAGGCGCATGCACCGCCTCGAGTTGCTCCCAGCCGAGGTCCAACGGGTCCACCGCGCGGCCCAGCGCCGGCGCGAACCGGGTGCGGGTCTCGGCCCAGTAGTGCCTCCGGCTCGGTGCCGACAGGAGCCGGAACTCGGGAAGAAGCAGGCCGGTCAAGGCGCCACCAGTGCAGCAGCCCGTGTCGATCGCGAAGACGCAAGTCCCAGAACGCGGGACCAGACGCCTCACCACCTCGGTAAATGCCCCCGAGGATGTCGATCGCGGCGACGGACAGCATCAGCGCTGCCAACCCAATTGGCTGCCCAACCGGGACGCCGGTGAGGCAACGGCGGATCTCGCCGACGAGCAGCCCCCGAAGAGTCGCGCGAACCTTCCGGAGCGCCTGATCCTCCGAGAGCTCGTCGAAGGTCACGCCGAGCAGGTGTAAGTCAGTCGCGACATCGGGCCAAGGTGCGAGCGCCATTCGACCGGAGAATACCGGGCCGATAGCGGAGTCGCGTCAGTCGAAGGAACGCTGCTCTGCTCGCTCGGGCGCCGACTAGCATTCCCCCTGTGAACGACAAAGCTCTGAGAGCCGCTGCAGCGGGGATCGCCGACGAACTTCCGGCTGTGCTCACCGAGTGGGTCGCGCCCATGACCGGTCGACGGCCACGATCGGTGGGTCGGCGTGTGAAAGCGATGTTGGCTCGAGAGTTGGAGGATAAGCTCCGCCTCCTCATCGCTTACGCCGACGAGATGGCCAGTGTTGGCGACTTCGAGTCCGCCCAAGCCGTTCGGCAGCGCATGCTCGCTGAGCTATCGCCGATCGCGGACGAGGACCCCGAGGCGACCGCCTCGCTCGAGCGTGTGCTCGCAACGCTGCACGCCGTCTACCCCGGCTACTGCGACTTCGTCACGTTCGTTGTGCAGGTGCACGGCCACCGGGCTGTAATGAGCTTCCTTCAAGAGGCGTTCAGCCCATCTGGGCTCGCGTCGCAGTTCCAGCGCCTGCTCCGGGCAAAGCATCCCGTGCCCAGATGGCTGCATACGCGGCCGCTCCGGCTAACTGCAGCGGGCGTACACCGACGGATCGCACTGTGGCGAACAGTGGCTGCGGACTGGGAGCAGCTGACTCGCGTCCCGTACGGACTCTTGTCGCTCGCGCAGCGAAGTCCCAGGTCCTGGGACGACACTGGCCGCGTGGCGCTGGCCGACCGCGTGAGGGCGCTCGAGCAGGTCCCGAACCTCGCTGACCTAGCACACCAAGACTGGGTGACGGTGCGCAACGCCATCGACCATGGCCGCGAGCTTTACCAGCCCACAGCCTCAACTGTGGAATTCCGCGACAGAGCCGGCACCCACACGCTCGGCGCCTTCGAGGTTCACGACCAACTCATCACGATGGCCAACGCGAACGCCGTGATGTTGCTCACCGGCCTCCTTGTCGTTGACGGGATGCAGACACTCGCGCAGGGCTGGCCGTAACTAAGCGCGGTATAGCGGTGGCGTACGCGACGGGTGCCGCCGAATCGTGTGATCGGCTAAATCGGAGTTAAGAGGAGCTTGGCCTCGAGCTCCGCTTTCTTGCCTTCGATCGCGTCGGGGCCACGCCGGACCGCGGCGGCCAGGCACCTTCCGCCGGGGGCCGCGGGTGGGTCTGCGCCCAGCCCGCGGTGTCCTCGGGGGTGGCGCCGGGGTTTGCAACTCGCGTCGCGGCCAACCGCGCCTACCGGGCGGCAGGCGTCTCGACCAGGCGGGCGGCGCGGAGCGCCACCGCGGCCGCGCGCAGTTGCTCGGGAGGGATACCGGTGTACTCGACCCAGGCGGCGAGCGTGCGCTCGCCGCGCACGTGGCGGGCGGCGACCAGGATCGTCTTGAGGAGCGCGGCCTGGGTGTCGGTCACCTCGGCGCCCTGCTCGGCCTCGAGGCGGTCGAGGGCGGCGATGTAGTCCTGGACGACCGCCGCGTCCTCGGCCGGCACCGGCCCGAGCCGGCGCTCGAGTTCCTCCAGCGGGATGTAGTCACCGGGCGGGGTGTTCTTGGCCTCCTGGAGCATCGCCCGGAAGACGGGGTTGGCGATCAGCGCCCGCGCCTCGTCGTCGACGGCGAGCCGCTTGGGGGTCTTCGCCTTGGTGCCCTTCGGCGGGGTCCTGGTCGTCATGGCAGCCGCATCTCCACCGGTACGCCGCGCAGGTACAGCCGGTTGCCCTCCTTGCGCCCGACGCGCAGCACCCGGACGGCCTGTGTCGGCTCGTCGATAGCGTACAGCACACGCAGGTCTCCGAGCCGGAGTTCCCAGTCCGCCTCGAAGGGGTTGGGGTCGAGCGGCCGGCGCTTGTTCGAGCGCGCCGCGGGCTCGTGGACGAGGTGCTACGGGAGTTGTCCGCGGACCTGCTGCTGGTCGAACGCGCGCAAGGAGCGTAGGTCCTGCTCGGCGATCGGGCTCAGCTCGATGCGGTAAGGCACGGCTCCTCCGGCGTCGGCGCGCTATCGTAACTGCCCCGGGCCGCGGCTCCATATCTGGGGCCCGCGGCCCGGCAAGGCTTCCCACGCCCCCTTCGTATTAGGGCCGCCCCGGAAGGCGCACCTATAATCGCCGTTCGGTGGCAAAGCGCTTCGAGGTCGCCGCGCCGGCGCGGGTCGGCGAGGCGGAGACCTGGCACGTCTCCGTTCGGCAGATTGGCGTTCTCGCGGTCGTGGGCGCGCTGATCGTCGCGGCGATCGCTCTTATTCAAGGGCGGCCGATCCTGGACGCCGACTCGGCAGGCGGCAGCCAGTCGATCCAGCTCGACGGCCAGCTCGGACCCGGTCCGAAGGTTGGCCAGGTCGCGCCGGACTTTACACTCGGCGCGGTCTCCGGCAGCAGCGTCCACCTGGCGGATCTGCGGGGGAAGCCGGTGCTCGTCAACTTCTGGGCGACGTGGTGTCCTCCCTGCCGCGCCGAGATGCCCGATCTCGACGAGGTGGCGCGCGAGCAGGCCGGGACCGGCCTACGGGTCGCCGCCGTGAACCTGCGCGAGGATCCGGAGGTCGTCGGCGGCTACTTGCGCACGATCGGCGTCGGCCTCGACGCGCTGCTCGACCCGGGCGGCGGCGTCTTCCGTCAGTACCGGATCACGGGCCTGCCGACGACGGTCTCGATCGGCCGCGACGGTGTCGTCCGCGACATCCACGTGGGCCCGCTCACCAAGAGGGGCATCGAAGCCCGAGTAGCGCAGATCGCGTGAGCGTCCCCGAGCTCGTCGTCGCCGCGCCCCGCCCCGGCCTGCGGCTCGACCCTTTCACCCGCGTGTGGCGCCTGTTCTGTTCCGTCAAGTTCGCGCTCGCGCAGATCCTGGTGCTCGTGCTGCTCACGTTCGTGGGGACGGCGATCTCGCAGGTGCCGCCGCCGATGCGCTCAGACCCACAGCTCGTCGAGCGCTGGGTCGCCGCGATGCACAGCCGCTACGGCGTCTTCACCGACGCGCTCTACCGCGCCGGCGTCTTCGACATGTTCGGCTCGGCGCCGTTCCGGTTTGTGCTCGGCTCGCTCACCGTCTCGGTGCTCGTCTGCACGCTCAACCGGGCACCGGCGGTCTGGCGCGCCACCAACACGATCCCCTTCCAGCGCCGGACCTCCTACTACGAGAAGGCCGAGGACCACGCGTTCAGCGGCGGCGTCGCCGCCACGCCGGCCGAGGCCGTCGCGCGGATCGCCGAGGCGTGGCGAGCACTCGGCTACCGCGTCGTCCCCGACCCGACCTCGAGCGGGGCCCACGTCTACGCCGACCGTTACCGATTAGCCCGTCTGGCCACGTTCGTCAGCCACCTGGGCCTGATCCTGATGCTCGGCGGCGGCGCGACGACGATGTTGTTCGGCGAGCGGAACGACGGCTTCGTCATCCCGGTCGGCTCGACGCGCGCGCTTGGCCTCGGCACGCCGTACACGGTGCACCTGGACGCCTTCACCGACGAGTACTACCTCCAGGGCGGCGCCAAGGACTACCGCTCCGAGGTGGTCGTGTCCGAGGGCGATAGGGAGATCGAGCGCGCGACGATCCGCGTCAACGAGCCGCTGGTCGTCGGGCCGGTCAAGATCCACCAGGCTTACTTCGGTCAGGCGGTCGTGGTCGAGGTCAAGAAGAACGGGCAGACGATCTACCAGGACTCCGTGCCGCTCGCCTACCAGGCGATGCAGTACGGGTTCCGGCCGGTCGGCTTCTTCCGGCTGCCGACCGAGGGGCTCAACGTGGACCTCGTCGCCGCCGAGGACGCGGCCGACCCCGCCGTCCGCGCTGGCCAGGTCGCGATCTTCGGCTACACCCCGGGCGACGACAGCAACCCCGTCTTCGGCGGCGTGCTAACGCAGCGGCAGCCCGCGCACTGGAAGGACCTCGAGTTCACGTTCGTACGCGAGACGCAGTTCTCGGGCTTCCAGGCGGTGCGCGATCCCGGCGCACCGATCTTCTTCATCGCGGCCGGGCTCATCCTGGTCGGCGTGCTGGGGGTCTTCTATTTCCCGCACCGGCGGCTGTGGGCGCTCGCCCAGCCGTCGGTCGAGGGCGGGAGCGACGTCTGGCTGGCCGGGGTCTGCCCGCGCAACGCCAACTTCCCCGCCGAGTTCCGCGCCGCGGTCGACGCGGCTGCCAAAGCGCTCGAGGTTTAGCCATGGGTCAGCTCTCGAACTACCTGGTCGTCTCCGCGCTCATCACCCTGGTCGGCGCCTTCCTCTTCTACGTCGCCTTCACGATCACGAAGCGCAAGGACGTCGGCCAGTATGCCTCCCTCGCCGGGTACCTCGGCTACGCGTTCCTGACGGCGACGGTCATCACCCGCTGGATCGCCGACGGCCACGCGCCGTACTCGAACCAATACGAGTTCGCGGTCGCCTTCTCCTGGGGCATCATGACCGCGTTCATTTACGTCGAGCGGCAGTTCCGCTCGCGGGCGCTCGGCGCGTTCGTGGTGCCGGTCCCGGTCGGGCTGCTGCTCTACGCCCGCTCGCTGCCCGACCAGGTGCAGCCGCTGATCCCGGCGCTCCAGAACAACCTGCTGCTCACCGTCCACGTGGCCATGGCGGTCATCGCCTACGGCTCGTTCGCGGTCGCCTGCGGCGGCGCGGTGATGTACCTCATCCAGCGCGACGACAAGGTGCGCTGGCTGCCGTTCCGGCAGGATATCGACCTGCTCTGCTACCGCGCCGTGATCCTCGGCTTCCCCTGCATGTTCCTCGTGCTTGTGCTCGGCGCCGCCTGGGGCAACATCGCCTGGGGCCGCTACTGGGGTTTCGACCCGAAGGAGACCGCGGCGCTGACGACCTGGCTGATCTACGCCGGCTACCTGCACGCCCACTCGCTCAAGAGCTGGCGCGGTACGAGGTCGAGCGTGCTGCTGCTCGTCGGCTTCGGCGCGACGCTCTTCACCTACTACGGGAACCTCTTCCTCGGCGGGCTGCACGCGTACTCGGGTCTCTGACCCGGTAGCGCTCGAACTGGGCACGCAGCGCCCGCGGCAGCCGCCCCACGACGCGGACACCCTCGGCGTGGTACTCCTCGGTCTCGATCGCCCCGCGGCTGCGCCAGAGGTTGAGCAGCCGCCCCTGGTCGTACGGCAAGTCGGCCGTCATCGGCAGCAGCTCGCCGGCCAGCACCTCGTCCACGCATTCGAGCAGCTCGTCCAGGCCCCAGGCCTTCTCGGCCGAGATCGCCACGGCGTGTGGCTGCTCCTCGAGCGCCCCGGCGAGTGCCGCGGGCGGAGCAGCGCGCATCGGCCAGCTGGCGACGACCCTGTCTACCTTGTTCAGCGCCGTGCAAACCGGCTTCTCGGCCAGGCCGAGCGACTCGAGGACCTGATCGACCTCCTGGGCCTGCTCGCGCCAGTCGGGGTGGCTCACGTCCACGACGTGCAGCAGCAGGTCGGCACTCTCGAGCTCCTCGAGCGTGGCCCGGAACGCCGCCACGACCGACGGCGGCAGTTTCTGGATGAAGCCGACCGTATCGGTGAACAACACCTCGCGCCCAGACGGCAGCCGGACGCGCCGCGTCGTCGGGTCGAGCGTCGCGAACAGCTTGTCCTCGGCGAGCACGTCGGCCCGCGAGAGGGTGTTGAGCAGCGTGGACTTGCCCGCGTTCGTGTAGCCAACCAGCGAGATGACTGCGACCGCCTCCTTCGTCCGCCGCTGGCGGTGGAGCGCGCGCGATCGCCGAACCCGGTCGAGCTCCCTTTTCAGGTCGGCGATCCGACTGCGGACGCGTCGCCGGTCGATCTCGAGCTGGGTCTCGCCAGGTCCACCGCGTGCTCCGATGCCGCCCTCCTGACGCGATAGGTGCGTCCACTGCCCCGCGAGCCTCGGCAGCAGGTACTGGTACTGGGCGAGCTGGACCTGCAAGCGGCCCTCGTAGGTACGCGCACGCTGGCCGAAGATGTCGAGCACCAGTCCGGTGCGGTCGATCACCTTCGTGTCGAGCTCCTTCTCCAGGTTTCGAGCCTGGCTGGGCGACAGCTCGTCGTCGAAGATGAACAGGTCGATGTTCTGCTCGATCTTCGTCTCACGCAGCTCGTTCACCTTGCCGGGCCCGATGAACGTCTTCGGGTTCGGCGCGCGCAGCCGCTGGGTCGTCCAGCCCGAGACGCGCGCGCCCGCGGTCTGCGCCAGCTCGCGCAGCTCGCTCAGCGAGTCCTCGACTGGCCAGGATTCTTCGCGCGTTGGCCCGGCGACGCCCACCAGGTAGGCGCGCTCGGTGCCGCGCACGGTCGGCCATAGACCGTCTTCGTGGCGGATCGTCGGGTCGGCGATCAACGAGCCGGCCTGGGCCACACGGGATCCCTCAGCGCGCGACATCGGCCCTCCTCGGTCGCCAGCGATCGACGGTCAGCTGTCAGCACCCGCACCAGCGGAGCTGGCGAGCTCCGCGCGCTGTTGGCTCACCGCGGATCGCTCACGGCCGATCGCCGACGGGCGCTCCACCCATTCGCCTTCGAAGACCAGCGTCGCGGGACCGGTCATCATCACGTCGCCAGCACCATCCCACGCGACCTCCAGCGGTCCCCCGGGCATGTTCACGCGCACCCGCTCGTCGACCAACCCTTTCGCGCGCGCCACCGCCACGACGCCGCACGCGCCCGTGCCGCACGCGAGCGTGATCCCGGCGCCCCGCTCCCACACGCGCACGTCGAGCTCGCCCCGGCCCTTGACGTTGACGACCTCGAAGTTGACACGGCGCGGGAAGATCGCGTGGTGCTCGACCCTCGGTCCGACCTGGTCGAGCGGAAACGACGCCACGGGCGTGTCGAGGAACGCGACCGCGTGCGGGTTGCCCATCGAGACGCACGACACCGTCAGCCCCTCGACCGGGACGTCGAACGCGCGCTCGCCCTGCACGGCGACCGGAATGCGCTCGGGGCGGAATTCGGGCACGCCCATCGCGACCGTCACCCGCTCGACCATCCCGTTCGGGGCGTCGAGTGCGAGCTCCAGCACGCCGTTGCCGGTCTCGACCCTCAGCTCGCGCGTGCGGGCGATGCCTTTGTCGTAGACGTACTTGGCGAAGCAGCGGATGCCGTTCCCGCACATCTCCGACTCGGAGCCGTCCGGGTTGAACATGCGGAAGCGCAGGTCGGCGCGCTCCGACGCGGCGACGACCAGCAGCCCATCCGAGCCGACGCCGTAGTGGCGATCGCACATCGCCCGGGCGAGCGCCGACCAGTCGCGACCGTCCGCGCGGCCGTCGAGGACGACGTAGTCGTTGCCGATGCCGTGCATCTTGCTGAACTTCACCGTCGTCCTCTCTCCAGCGCCGCGATCATCTGGTCCACCACTGGCCCCCGGGCGTCGAGCCAGCGGATCGTCGGGTCGTCGAGCTTGAACCAGTTGTACTGGCTGCGCGCATAACGGTGGCCGCGCAGCTTCGTCCGGTGGAGCGCCTCGTCGAGCGTCAGCTCGCCGCTGAGGTGCGCCGCTATCTCGCGGTAGCCGAGGCCGCTCATCGCCGGCAGCTCCCGTCCGTAGCCGCGCGCCAGCAACGAGCGGACCTCGTCGACCCACCCCGCCGCGACCATCTGATCGTACCGCGCATCGATCCGCTGGTACAACAGATCGCGCGGCAGCGTGAGGCCGAAGACCACCGCGGGCAGCGGCTCTGGACGCGCGGTCGACTCGGCGAACGGGCGGCCGGTGGCCGTGACCACCTCGACCGCGCGGATCAGGCGCCTCCGGTTGTGTGGGTCGACGCGGGCGCCGGGATCCAGACGGGCCAGGCGCCCGCGCAGCTCCTCGATCGGCAGCACTTCCAGCTCGCTTCTCAACGCCGCGTTCGGTCCCACACTCGCGCTCACCCCCTTCCCCAGGAGCGCCGCTACCCAGTAGCCCGTCCCGCCGACCACGATCGGCCGCTCGATGCGCGCCAGCGCCGCCCGCGCGTCGCGCAGGAAGTGTGCGACCGAGTAGTCCTCGTCTGGGTCCACCAGGTCGACGAGGTAATGGGGCACGCGCGCCCGCTCTTCGGCCGTCGGCTTGGCGGTGCCGATGTCCATGTACCGGTAGACGCAGCGCGAGTCGGCCGAGACGATCTCGCCGTCGATCCGCCCGGCGAGCTCGATCGCGGCCGCGCTCTTGCCGACCGCGGTGGGCCCGACGATCACGACGATTCTCCCGCCCCACTCGGCGAGGGTCGGGGCGAGCGCGCTACTGGCAGTCGTCGCTGGGGACATCCTTCTGCGGGAAGTAGGTGCGCGCGTCCGAGCCGTGGCTCCAGACGTTGGTCTGGAGGTCGATCCCGTCGGCCTGCAGCCAGAAGTAATACTTGTTCTTCGGGTCGTTCGCGGCAGAGACGTCCACGTCGTTGAAGTCCCAGACCGGGTACGTCAGGCCGTTCGCCGTTACGACGCGGCGCGCGCCGGTCGCGACGGGCTGACCCGGCTCGGCGTTCAGCGCCCGGTAGAGTCGAAGCGTCGGGCCCGTCGCGTCGTTACCCGCCTGCAGGGTGCCGCGGCTGAAGAGCGTGGCCGTGACGTTGACTTGCTTCGCTTTGTCCACCGGCAGGTTATCGTGCGGGAAGACGACCTCGATCTTGCCGTCCGCCGCTGCGATCGCGCCGGTGCTGGTCGGCTGGTCGGCGTTCGGGAAGTAGGTGCGCGCGTCGGCGCCGTGGCTCCAGACGTTCGAGCGGGTGGCGACTCCGTCCACCGTCACGAAGAAGTAGATCTTGTTGCGGGGGTTCTTCGCGGCGGAGACGTCCACGTCGTTGAAGTCGTAGGCGACCGCGTTCTTGCCGCCGCTCGCGTCGATCCGGCGGGTTCCTGTCGCGACCGCCCGGGCCGGTTCGTTGTTCACAGCCGCCCAGAGCCGGACGGTGCCGGGATAGTCGCACGCGACCGGCGCCCTGCTGCCGCTCTGGAACAGGTACGCCGTCACGTTCGCCTTGTCGGCCTGCGCCACCGGCAAACCGTTCTGCGGGAAGACGATCTCGATCCGCGCGTCGACGGTCGGGGTGGTCGCCGCCGCGGCGGGCACCGCCGTCGCGGTCGCGGCGGGCGCGTTGGCACCGCCGCTCACCTCTTCGACCAGGATCTGGGGCGAGCCGCCGACCAGGTACAGGCTGGAGTCGCGCGGGTCGGAGTTGTTGGCGCTCGGCTCCAGGTCGAGCTGGTAGGCGCCGTTGACTGGCGTGACCGCCCTCACGTTGCCGAGCTTATCGACCAGCTTCGCACTCGCCGCGCTGGCCGGGATACTCGTCGAGGTCTTCCGTGGACTGGCGTTCCAGACGACGGTGACCTTGCTCGAGCCGCGGTCCATCACCACCTTGTTCACCGCGGCCGGCCAGACGAACTGGTACTTCCCATCGTTCGACCGCAGCAGCGCGTCGATCTGCGCCTGCGTCGGCGGCTCGGCGCCGGTCCACGAGTAGCTCGCCGACCGGACGTTGGAGAAGTAGGTCGCGGCGACCTGGTAAGCGGCGTAGGCTGGCCGCGCCGAGCCGTCGTCGCGCACGAGCCCGTAGAGCTCGCCGTTCTCGCCGCCCGTATCGTTCATCTTGTAGATCGATTGCCGCTCGACCCCGGCCGCGCGCGCGAGCGCCATCGACTCGATCACGAACGATGCCTGCTCGTCGAGCGTGGCGCGGAAGGGGCCGTTGGCCGGCTGGACGGGGTCGTCCTTCGGGACGACGTTGCTCTCCTGGATCCAGATCGGCTTGTCGATGCCGCGCTGCCGCATGGCGGCGCGGTACAACATCGGGATCGTGTATGCGTTCAACGGGTTGGCGTAGGCGTGCACGCTCAGCCCGTCGAAGTAGTAGTTGTTCGCCGCCGCCGTCGGGTCGCGGACGATCCGGTCCAGCAGGTCGTCGACGAACTGACGGCGGCCGTTTTCCTTGTCCCACCAGTAGGTCATCCCGGCGACGAAGACCTTGGCGCTCGGGTTGGTGGACTTGACGCCCAGGTACGCCCCCCGGAGCAGCAGGTAGTAGTCGTCCACGCCGCCGGACCACGTCCGGTGGTCGTTACCCTTGTACATGTCCGGCTCGTTCCAGACGATCCAGGTGTCGATCCGGCCCTTGTACTTGGCGGCGAGCTTCGCCATGAACTGTGCCCAAACGTTGGCCGAGCTGTTCGCCGGCTGGTCGAGCCCCTTCGGGACGGAGATCGAGCCAGCCGCGGCGTCGCGCGCCGCCCAGCCTGGCGTGCTGAGCACGACGCCGACCGGCTGGAAGCCGCGCGCGATCTCGGCGTTGATCTGCGCATCGGTGAACCAGGAGTCGCGCAGGTCGTCGCCAGGCCCGTTCGGCTGCATCTTCGACCACCAGAAGACGAGCCGCTCCCACCTGACGCCGGCCTTCGCCGCCGCCTCCGGCGCGTAAACGGCCTGGACGACGCCGAAGAACGGGTCGCTGTTCTGGACGGGAGGGAGTGCGGCGGCAGCCACCTGGGGGACGAGCAGTGCGAGCAGCACGAGCAGCCGCCTCACGCGGGTCGTCGCCTCCCGATCAAGAACAGCGCGACGACGCCTACTCCCACTCCGAACCAGAGCGTGCAGAAGCGGATCAGCAGCGTCGCCGCGGCGGCCGTGGCGGGCGACGTCGTGATCCTCAGGAGCAGCAGCATGCCGGCGATCGAGCCCTCGGCGACCGCCAGCCCGCCCGGCAGCATCGACACCGAGCCGACAAGCGTCGACGTCGCGAGGACGAACGACGCCTGCAGCAGCAGCTCGCCGCTTGGCGGCGCGCCGAGCCCGACGAGCACGAGGTAGAACGCGGCGCACTCGGCGCCCCACGACACGAAGCCCATCGCGACCGCCAGCGTCAGGGGGCCCGGCGAGAACAGCGCCTGTGCGCTCGCGAGGAAGTCGTGCAGGTGGTGGATCCGCTCGCGCGCGAACGGGAGGCGCTCGGCCACGCCTAGCAGGGTGCCGCGCATGGCCGGGAGCTGTGTAACGGCGACGAACCCGACCGCGCCGAGCGCGACGAGCCCGAGCAGCTCGCGCCCGTAGCCGTAGGCGAGCAGCCCGCCCAAGGCGAGCAGCAGCATCGCGACGCCGTCGGTCAGCCGCTCGGCCAGGATGATCGGCGCGGAGCTGCCGACCGGTACACGCCAGCGCTCGCGCAGCAGGTACGACTTGAGCCACTCGCCCAGCTTGCCAGGCGTCATGGTCATCGAGAGGCCGCTGAAGAAGATCAACGCGCTCTCGCCGCGCGGGACGGACGGCGCGCGGATCAGCCGCAGGTAGAGCTGCCACTTGACGAAGCGGATGCCGTAGTTGACGCACGTCAAAGCCAGCACCAACGGCAGCAGCGCCCACGGGAAAGCCGCGAGCGCGGCCGCCACCTTCGGCGCATCGCCGAGGACGCCGACGCCGAGCGCCACCGTCGCGCCGACCGCGAGCCACAGCGGGAGCTGGCGGCGCAGCCGCGCGAGCCGACCTGCCTCGCCGCTGGTCACGTCCCGCAGCGCGACCGGCGGGTCGGCCAACGTCAGCGCGCTCTCCGGGCTAGGCGCTCGCGCCATCCGCACCCAGCGCCGCCACGACGTCTGGCGGAACGTACAGTGGCTCGTCGCCGAACGGTGCGCGCGCCGGCCGCGGCGGTGCCGTCCCTGCCGGCTGCCGCAGCACCAATCCGAGGGCGCCCAGCGCGTCCAGGTCAGCGGCCAGCCGCTCGGCCGTCGTCGGCAGCTGGGCCATGAGGTCGTCCACCGAGCACGGGTGTCGCGCCAGCCGCGTCAGCGCCGCCCGGGCCGACGGCCCGAGGACGGCCAGGCACGCGTCGAGCGCGGCCGGATCGGTGATGGTACGGTACAGCAGGTCGGTCGACTCCTCGACACCCCAGCGGGCGGCTAGCTCACGCCGCCCCGCGTCCGGCAGATCCAGCAGGAAGGCCATCAGCCGCGGCCGTCGGGACCCCGGCGCGGCGCGACGACCGTCTTTGTGTAACACCTGGCGCGCCGGCAGGACAACTTAAGGCGCGCGGGCGGCGCCGCGCATCACCTCGCGGATGAGCGGTGGCCGCAGCGTCGGCAGCTCGCTCCAGCCGAACGCGCCAAGCAGCCGGTCGCCGATCGCCTCGAGCTGCGCCCGCTCGCGGCAGTGGACGACCAGCAGCGGCTCCCCCGAACGCACGAGGTCGCCCACCTTCGCCTGCAAGACGATGCCGACGGCGTGGTCGACCGGGTCGCCCTTCTTGCGCCGTCCGGCGCCCAGCTCGACCGCGGTCCAGCCCAGCGCCTCGGCGTCGATCGACGCGACGTAGCCAGCGCGCGGCGACGGCAGCTCCGCGACCAGCGGCGCGCTCGGCAGCTTGCCGGTGTCGTGGATCTGCGCGACGTCGCCCCCCTGCGCCGCGACCATCTCGACCAGCTTCTCGAACGCGGCGCCGGAGCGGAGCGCGCGGAACGCCTGGCCGCGCGCGCTCGACTCGTCAGGCGCCACGCCCCCGAGCTGGAGCAGCTCGACCGCGAGGCCGATCGCGAGCTCGGTCAGGTCGGAGGGGCCGCGCCCCCGCAACGTCGCGACGGCCTCGGCGAGCTCGAGGGCGTTGCCGATCGCGTTGCCGAGCGGCTCGTCCATGCCGGAGATGACCGCGGTCATCCGCCGCCCCAGCCGCGTGCCGATGTCCACCATGGCGCCGGCGAGCTCGCGGGCGTCCTCGATGGTCTTCATGAAGGCACCGCGCCCGACCTTCACGTCCAGGCAGATCGCCGGGCTCCCGGCCGCGATCTTCTTGCTCATGATCGAGCTGGCGATCAACGGGATGCTCTCGACGGTCGCCGTGACGTCGCGCAGCGCGTACAGCGCGCCGTCGGCCGGCGCCAGCTCGGCGCTCTGCCCGGCGATGACCAGCCCGACGCGCTCGACTTGCGCCAGGAACTCGGCCTGGCTCAGCCCAACACGGAGGCCGGCGATCGATTCGAGCTTGTCGATGGTTCCCCCGGTGAAGCCGAGCCCACGCCCCGACATCTTGGCGACCGCCAGCCCGCAGGCGGCGGCGATCGGCGCGACGACGAGCGTCGTCTTGTCGCCCACTCCGCCGGTGGAGTGCTTGTCGACGGCCCGCGCGGCGACCGGGCCGAGGTCGAGCTGCTGGCCGCTCGCCGCCATCACCTCGGCGAGGTCGGCCGTCTCGCGCGGCGTCATCCCGCGGCAGACGACCGCCATCAGCCACGCCGCCGCCTGGTAGTCGGCGACCTCGCCGCCCACGAAGCCGCGCACGAACCACGCGATCTCGTCGCGTGTCAGCTCATGGCCGTCGCGCTTGCGCGCGATCACCTCGACCGCGGTCGGCAACCTAGTCCTTCCAGAGGGGCAGGTCAGCGGACTGCAGGTCAGGGTAGACCATCCCGGCGCCCGTGTTGAACAGGACGACTCGCTCGTCGGCGCCGAGCCGACCTTGCTCCCGCAGCTTCCTGGCGCCGACGACGGTCGCGGCGCCCTCCGGGGCCATCCACAGGCCCTCGCGAGCGCCGACGAGCTCCGTCGCCTGGCGGATCTCCTCGTCCGTCACCGCGATCGCCGCGCCGCCGCTCGCACGGAGCGCGTCCAGCATGAGGTAATCGCCGATCGCGACCGGCACGCGCAGGCCGCTGGCGATCGTGTGGGCATTCTGCCAGAGCTCGGCCGAGCGCTCGCCGCGCTCGTAGGCTCGGACGATGGGCGCGCAGCCAGCCGCCTGGACCGAGAACATCTTTGGCCGCCGACCGTCGATCCAGCCGAGCGCCTCCATCTCGTCGAACGCCTTCCACATCCCGACCAGGCCGGTTCCCCCGCCGGTCGGGTAGACGATCGCGTCGGGCAGCGCCCAACCGAGCTGCTCGGCCAGCTCGTAGCCCATCGTCTTTTTGCCTTCGGCGCGGTACGGTTCTCTGAGCGTGGACACGTCGAACCAGCCCGCCTGCGCCCGCACGACCCGCCCGGCGTCGTTGATCAGGCCGTCGACGAGGTAGGCCCGCGCACCGGCGACGCGCGCCTCGATCAGCGGCACGCGCGGCGTGTCGGCCGGCATGGCGACGAACGCCTCGAGTCCGGCCCGCGCAGCGTAGGCCGCCAGCGCCGCCCCGGCGTTGCCAGCCGAGGGCGCGGCCAGGCGCGTCAACCCGAGCTCCTTCGCCCGCGACACCGCGACCGCCATCCCCCGCGCCTTGAATGACCCGGTCGGGTTGAGGCCCTCTTCTTTGATCAGTAGCCGCGGCAGCCCGATCGCCTCGCCAAGCCGCGGCGCGCGGAGCAGCGGCGTGAAGCCCTCGCCGAGCGTCGTGACGTTGGCAGGGTCGCGCACCGGCAGCAGCTCGTGGTACCGCCAGAGCGTCGGCTCGCGGGCGGCAAGCTCCTCGCGGCGCAATGCGCGCCGGACGGCGCCGAGGTCGTAGCGGGCGAACAGCACTTTGCCGCAGGCCGAGCAGACGTTCTGCGGCCGGTCGACCTCATGCGAGCGCCCGCAGCTCGAGCACTCGAGCCCGTTGAGGTAGCTATACACGCCGGCCGAGCATACCACCGATCTACACTCACTCGATGGACGTCCGCGAGACGAAGCTGCCCAACGGGCTAACTGTCCTCACACGCGAGCTGCACCACGCCCCGGTCGCGACCTTCTGGGTCTGGTACGCGGTCGGCGCCCGGAACGAGCTGCCCGGTCTGACCGGCGTCTCGCACTGGGTCGAGCACATGTTGTTCAAGGGCACCGAGCAGTTCCGGCCGGGCGACATCTTCCGGCTGGTCACGAAGAACGGCGGCACGCTCAACGGCTTCACCTGGATCGACTACACGACCTACTTCGAGACGCTGCCGAGCGATCGGATCGACCTGGCGCTGCGCATCGAGTCGGACCGCATGGCGAACGCGGTGTTCGACCCCGAGGAGGTCGCCTCCGAGCGGACCGTGATCATCTCGGAGCGCGAGGGGCACGAGAACGAGCCGACCTGGCGGCTCGACGAGGAGCTCACCGCCGCCGCCTTCAAGGCGCATCCCTACGGGAACCCCGTGATCGGCTGGAAGAGCGACCTTCGGACGATGACGCGCGACGACCTTTATCGCCACTACCGACGCTATTACGCCCCGGGCAACGCCGTCGCCGTCGCGGTCGGCGACTTCGCGACCGACCATCTGCTCGAGCAGGTCGAGGCGCGCTTCGGCGGTATCCCGGCGGTCGAGACGCCACCCCCACCGGTCCGGGCAGTCGAGCCCGAGCAGGAGGCGGAGCGGCGGCTGACGATGCGCCGCCCCGCGCCGACCCGGTACCTGCAGGTCGCCTACCACGCGCCGGCCGCGTCGGATCCCGACGCCGTCCCGATGCTGGTGCTCGACGCGATCCTCTCCGGCGCCAAGTCGATGGGGATGATGGGCGGGCGGGCGCCGATGGGGCGGTCGTCGCGGCTCTACCGTGCGCTCGTCGACGCGGGGCTGGCGACCAGCGCCCGCTCCTCGGTCGGGCTGACGCGCGACCCCTTCCTGATGGACGTCTCGGTGACTTTGAGGCCGGGCGTCGCGCTGAGCGACGCCGAGCGGGTCCTGTTCGAGGTGATCGACGACCTCAAGGCGAACGGGCCGACCGACGAGGAGCTGGCGCGGGCGAAGAAGCAGGCCCGCGCCCAGTTCTCGTACGGGACGGAGACCGTCACGAGCAACGGCTACTGGCTCGGCGCGCTCTCGATCGTCGCCAGCTGGCGGCTTTTCGGCGAGCTCGTCCCGAGGATGGAGGCGGTAACCGCCGAGGATGTGCGGCGCGTGGCGGCGCGTTACCTCACCGAGGCGAACCGCACCGTCGGCTGGCTCGAGCCGAGCGAGGCGCAGCGATGAGCGCAGGGTCGCTCCAGATCGAGCGCCGCTCCCTGCCGAACGGGCTCGTCCTGCTCGGCCACCGCAACGAAGCCAGCGCGGCCGTCGTGCTGCGCGCGATGGTGCGGACGGGCGCAATCTTCGACCTCCCCGAGCGCGCCGGAACGGCCCGGCTGACCGGCGCGATGCTGCAGCGCGGCACCAGGCGCCACACGTTCGAGGAGCTGAACGCGCTCACCGACCGCGAGGGTGTCTCGATCTCGGTGGACGTCGGACGGCACACGACGGACGTGAACGTCAAGTGCCTGACCGAAGACCTCGAGCTTGGGATCGGCGTGCTGGCCGAGGTGGTCCGCGAGCCCACGTTTCCGTCCGACCAGCTCGAAAAGGTGCGCGGCGAGCTGATGACCGCGCTCAGGGAGGCCGACCAGGACACGCGGTCGGTCGCCGAGCGTACGTTCCGCGAGCTGGCCTACCCGGAGGACCACCCGTACCGCCGCCGCGTCTCAGGCTACCAGGAAACCGTGCCGCGCGTGGAACTGACGGACCTCGTCGCGCACCACGCCAGGACGTTCCGCCCGGATGTGGTGGCGATCGCGGTCGCCGGTGGCGTCGAGATGGATGACGCGTTCGACAGACTGGCGCACGAGTTCGGAGACTGGGTAGGCGAGGGCGAGGCGCCGGCCCTGCCCGCCCCGCCGGCGCCCAAGCCAGTCGGCGTGCAGGCGCGCACCGTCGAGCTGCCTGGCAAGTCGCAGGCCGACGTCGTGCTCGGCATGCCCGGGATCGACCGGCGCCACCCCGACTTCTACGCGCTCGACGTGCTCAACCTCATCCTGGGGCGGCTCGGGCTGAACGGGCG
>DASRFH010000149.1:0-31326 GCA_035651675.1 Chloroflexota bacterium
GTCGTCGGCGATGGCCAAGCTGGGCGCCCAGAACCGGACGCAAGCCGCGGTCCTGGCGACCGAGCTGGGACTCGTCGACCCGTTCCTGGCCGGCCCCACGCCACCGCGGCGTGTGGCATGGCCCATCCGGCTAGCCACCTAGAGCTGGCCCACGCGGCGCGCCAGGACAGCCGCCCTGGCGCGGTTTTTCGCGCCGAGCTTGTCCATCGCGGCGGCCACCCGCCGTTTGACGGTCGCCTCACTCGTGCCGAGCGCGCGCGCGATCAACTGCGTCGACAGCCCCTCGGCCACCAGGCGCATCACCTCGCCCTCGCGGGAGGTTAGCACGCCCCTCGCCGGCACGGGCGGCGAGGAACGCACCACGTCACCACCGCCGGTTTCGCCGTCGCCACCGCGCCTCCCAAGCAGCACCAGCGCCTGGTCCGCCAGCTCCTCGGCCGTGATACCCCACTCGGCGTCCCAGGCCATCGCGACCTCTCCGACGCCCAGCGCCCGCTCGAGCGCGTCACGCAGGCGCGCCAGGCGGCCCGTCCCGTTCGGCACCGTGAACGGCAGATCCAGCCGTGCGCGCAGCGCCTCGTACCCGGCGACGACGTGGAGCAGCCGCGCCGATGGCGGCCACGCCAGCTCGAGCACGAGCGTCTCGACCGCGTTGACGATCGTATAGGGCTGCGAGAACCGCCGGGCCGCGGCGAGGCCCTCGGCGATCTGTTCGGCCGCGCGGCCCGGCTGCCCTTGCCGTGCCAGCGCGCGGGCCAGCCACACGGCCTGGACCGCCGCGACCGACCACAGGTCCCCCGCCAGGCGGAACCGCTCGACGGCGTCGAGGTACAGCTCCTCGGCCCGGGCGTGGTCCTGGCCGGCCGCCGCGAGCTCGCCGAGCGCCCGCGCCGCCAGCGCACACACGTAGGGATCGCCGGCGGCGGCGGACGGGAACGGCGCACGCCCGGCCACGGCGCGCGCTTCCTCGGGGAGGCCGAGGCGCAGCAGCGCCAGCGCGCGGCCGACCGCGGCGTGCTGGGCGAGGAACACCTGGCCGCTCTCCCGGGCGAGCTCCACAGCCTCGCCGGTTAGCGACGCGGCCGACCATACGTCACCGCGCGCCATGGCGACGAGCGAGGCGGCGTAGGCCGCCGGTGCGCGGAGGCGGCCCGGCGCCGCCGGGAACTGGAGGAGGGCGGCGGTGAACAGCTTGTGGCTCTCGGCGGCACGGCCGGAGACCACGCAGAAGTAGCCGAGGGCGGCGACAAGGCGCAGGGCGGTGACGCCGTCTCCCTGCGCCGTCGCCCACGCGGTTGCCCTCAACGCGTCGTCGAGCTCCGCGCCGAGCACCTCCGAAGCCCGCGCCTGGTCCTCGCCCGTGAGCGCCGGGGCCGCGGCTTCGACCAGGCGAAGCGACCGAGCGGCATGGCGACGCCGCGCGTCCACGCGCTGCTGCGGCGACATCACGCTGAGCGCGTACTCGCGGACGGCGTCGAACAGCCGGAACCGCGGGCGCCCATCGCCGCGGATCGGCTGCACGAGGCTCTGGTCGACCAACGAAAGGAACAGCCCCTCCCAATCGACCGTGCCGGCCGCGTCGGCGGCCGCCCGCATCGCGAAGGGGCCGACGAAGACGGCCAGCCGACCCAGCAGCGCCCTCTGCGCGGCGTCTAGGAGGGCGTAGCTCCAGGCGACGGCGCGGGCAAGCGATCGGTGCCTCTCGGGCGCGTCGCGCGGCCCCCCGGAGAGCACCCCCATCGCGCCACCCGGGGACGCGAGCTGGCTGGCGAGCGCCGTCAACGGTAAGATCGCCGTCCGGGCGGCCGCCAGCTCGATCGCCAGCGGCAGCCCGTCGAGTCGACGACAGACGTCCGCCACGATCGCCGCGTTCCCGTCGTCGAGCTCGAAGCCCGCGCCCGCCTCCCGCGCCCGCTCGACGAACAGCGCCATGGACGGCACGGTCGTGAGCTCGGCCGCGGCCCCGCCGCTCGTGGCCTCGGGCACCGCCAGCGGCTGGACAGGCATCCGCTGCTCGACCCGAAGGTGGAGGGGCGCGCGGCTCGTCGCGAGCACGACCAGCCGCGGGCACGCGGCGACGAGCTCCGCCACAGTCGACGCGACGCCGAGGACGTGCTCGCAGGTGTCCAGCACCAACAGCAGCTCGCGCGTCTCGAGGTGGCGGCGCAGCCGCCGGGCGAGGTGACCGGCGACGCGGTCGCGCAGGCCAAACGCCTGGGCCACGCGGCCGAGCGCATCCTCAGCGGTCTGGGCGGACGCGAGGTCGACGACGCGTGCCCCGTCAGCGAACGATTCGCGGACGTGCTCGACCGCTGCCTGCGCGAGCCGGGTCTTACCGACACCCGGCGGGCCCGTCAACGTGACCAGCCGGGCCCGCCGATGGATCAGCGCCTCGGACAGCCAGCGGAGCTCTGGCTCCCGACCGACGAGCGGGGTCGGGTGTTCGGGCGCTCGGCCTGACAGGCCGATCACGGGGAGCAAGGGCGACACTCCGTCCATGCCGGGTCGGGCGCCCCCGACGGACCACGGAGAAACTCTTCCGGCGTTTGAACGCCGTGCCCAACATAATCTGGACGCGCCAGCAGACGACGCCAGACACACCTGGCTACAGTTGCGCCGACACTTCCTGTTACAGCCTGCGCGCGCGACGTGGCCCACGCAACTCCGGCGCTGCGCGGGCCGAACCCTACTGGTGACGGGACCTTTGATGCGCCAGGGAGAGGGCCCCGACAGTCGCTCGCGCGAGTCGTTCGCCGCCCAGCTCCGCCGTCACCGCATCGCGGCGGGGCTGTCGCAGGAGGCGCTCGCCGAGCGCGCTGGCCTCAGCCCTGGCGCGATCAACCTCCTCGAGCGTGGGGCTCGCCGCGCTCCGTACGAGGCAACTGTACGTGTGCTGGCCGACAGCCTGGGCCTCACCGGTGCCGACCGGGAGGCGTTCGAGGCGGCCGTGGTGCGCTCACGCCGGCCCCGCCAGGTCGCGGCCAGGCCCGACGGGCTGGTGCCCGCCGCGGCCCAGCTGCCGACGCCGATCACCCCGCTCGTCGGCCGCGAAAGGGAGCTCGACGACGTGGTGCAGCTGCTCGACCGCCCCGACGTCCGCCTGCTGTCGCTCCTCGGGCCACCGGGCGTCGGCAAGACGCGGTTGGCGCTCGCCGCGGCGGCGCGGTCGGCGGTCGAGCGGCGCCAGCCGGCCGCGTTCGTGCGGCTCGACGCCGTCCTCGCCGCCGCGGACGTGCTCGGGGAGGTAGCCAGCGTGCTCGGCGTCGAATCGGACGACGCGCCTCCACTGGAGCTCCTGGTCGACCGATTCGGTGGCGACCGGCGCCTGATCCTGGTGCTGGACACGTGCGAGCACGTCGCCGCGGGCGGACCGGACGTCGCCGCGCTGCTGGAGCGCTGCCGCGGGCTGCAGGTGCTGGCGACGAGCCGCGCGCCCCTTCGGGTGCGCGGCGAATGGCGGTACCGGCTGGCACCGCTCCCACTCCCCGACGGCGCTTGGCTCGCCACGCCGGCGGTTCGGCTCGAGCGCCGCTCACGGGAGGAGCTCGCCGCCAACCGCGCCGTCGCGCTGTTCGTGCGGCGCGCGACGGAGCACCGCGCGGACTTCGCCCTGACCGACGAGAACGCGCCGGCGGTCGCCGCGTTGATCGCGCGGCTTGGTGGCCTGCCGCTCGCGGTCGAGCTGGCGGCCGAGCACGCCGCCGCGCTGACGCCCGAGGCGGTGCTCGCGCGCTGGGACGCCGGGCAGCCGCTGCCGGGCGAGGGTCCGCGCGACCTGCCGCCCCGGAACCGGATGCTCGACGCCACGACCGCGTGGAGCTACGACCTGCTGACACCCGACGAGCAGCGCCTCTTCCGCCGCCTGAGCGTCCTGGGGGAGCGATTCACGCTGGAGATGGCGGCCGCCGTCGCGGTCGAGCCAGGGCCGGACGGCGACGAGGCGCTGCTCGACCGCCTCCTCGGGCTGGTGGAGCAAGGGCTGCTCCTCGAAGAGGAGCCGGCCGCACAGCAGGCGAGCTTCCGGCTGCTCGGCCTGTTCCAGCGCTTCGGCGCTCGCCTGGCGGCGGAGCACGGCGAAGTCGACGAGCTCCGGGGGCGCCTCGTCGCCGCTCTCTTCCGGCTGGCCGAGGCGGCTGCGCCGGCGCTGAGCGGCCCGGACCAGGCCGCCTGGGCCGCGCGGCTCGACGCCTGGGCACCGCAGGTCGACGCCGTGCTCGCCTGGCTCGATGCCGCCGGCGACGCGGCGCGCACTGGCGAGCTGCTGTACCACCTCTGGCGCTGGTTCGCGGGGAGGGCGCCGCTCTCCGCGTCGGCGTGGGCCGAGCGGCTACTGCGCCGATCCACTGCGCTCGACCGCCCCCAGCGCGGGCGTGTGCTCTTCGTCGCGGGGGCGTCGTCGCTGGTCGCCGGCGACGCTGCGCGCGCCCGCGTCGCGCTCGAGGAGAGCGCGGCGATCCAGCGCGAGGAGGGCGGCCCGGGCGAGCTGGGTCGGACGCTCGCCTGGCTGGCGTTGGCGAGGTCGGCGAGCGCGCCGAGCGAGGACGACCGAACGCTCGTGGGCGAAGCCATGTCGCTGCGGCGCGCCGCCGGCGATCCGCTGGGGACAGCCGAGGCGGCGTTGTTCATGGGCGCCGTGGCGGCCCGACTCGGGAGGCTCGACGAGGCCGGGGCGCTCCTCCGCGAGGGGACGGCGCTGGGGGAGGCGCTTGGCGACGCGGAGATGGCGGGGCTCGGCCTCCTGTGGCTCGGGACACTCCACCTCGTCCGCGGCGAGGCAAGCACCGCGCGCACGCTCCTCGAGCGCGGCCAGGCAGCCCACGGGCGATCGGGCGCGGTGCGTCTCCTCGGATGGATCGCGGCGCTGTTGGGGCTCAGCGCCAGCCAGGCGGGCGAGATGGACCAGGCCGCCCGGGATTGGGCGGAAGCGCTGCGCCTGGCGCGCCGGCACGGCGACGCTCGGGCCGCCGTGTTGGGCCTCGCCGGTATGGCCTCGATCGCGGCCGCTCGGGGACGGCGGCCCCGGGCCCAGCTGCTGGCCGCCGCGGCGGCAGCCTTGCGAGAGCTGGTGCCCGGGCCGGACCCGTTCCGCGGGTTCGTCCAGGACGACCTGGCGCCCGCCGCCGGCGTGCCGACGGCGCAGACCGCGCCGCCGTTCGACGAGGCGATCGACGAGGCGCTCCAGGAGGCGCCGGGGACGTAGGCGAGCGCGGTCGGGCGGCGGGGCCGGCCTTGCCCAAAAGGATCACGCATTGCCCCTTTGGAGCGGTTGATCCGGTGGACCATCGCCGGCACGCTTGTGTTGCTCGCCCCACCGGTGATGGGCGGTGCAAGCGAGGAGCACACGCCATGCCCCCCGGACGCCGTCGCGCCGCTGACGCCAGCCGCTCCCCTGCCTACCAGCCGCGGGACCGCGCGTTCGGACGGCTCGGCGGGTACTGGCCGCCGCGCATACCGGCGCGGGTCCTGGTCGCCACGGACCTACCCGACCTCCTGAAGGCTGCGACGCACCCGTTGACCGGCGGTCCCTACGTCGTGCGCGGCGCCTCGAGCCTCGCGGACATGCTCGCCGCGATCGACCGGTGGCGTCCCCACCTGGTCATCGTGGACATGGCGCTCTTCGCGCCGGACGTCGACGCGGACCCCCAGACGCCCCACCTGGCTCGGTTCGGTCTACCCGTGATCGCCGTGACCCGTCGGTCGGACCTCGTGGCGCGCCTCGCCGCCTTCGAACAGGGCGCCGACGACGTCGTGGTGGCGTCGGTCAGCGCCGACGAGTTGCGTGCGCGCATCGCGGCGCTCGTGCGGCGCACGTACGGCGGGCCGGCCGCCTTCGCGCCCATCCTCCGCGCGGGCCCGCTCGAGGTCGACATCGCGAACCGATCCACCTGGCTCGCCGGCGAGATGATCCACCTCAGCCCCCTCGAGGTCTCGCTGCTCTACCTGCTGGTCTCGCACGCCGGCGACGTCGTCACCCGCGAGCAGATCCTCGATACGATCTGGGGCGCCGAGTACTCGCCGTCGTCGAACGTCGTCGACCGGCTGGTGAGCAACCTTCGCCGTCGCCTCGGCGACAACCCACGCCGCCCCTCGTTCATCGCGAGCGTGCCGGGCATCGGCTACCGACTGCTGACGCCTCGCCGGTCGTCGCGCGTGGTGCGATCGGCTGGCATCCCGTCCGCCGCGGCGCTGGCGCGCAGCGCGATGCCGACGAGCTCGACCGACAGCACCGCCAATGCCAGCGCGACGGCCAAGGCGGCGAAGCGCATCGCGAAGAACGACGCGAGGAAGGCGCCGACAAGGAGAGCGATCGACCAGCGCGCGAGCACCTCGTGGAGCCCCCAGCCCAGCCGGGTGCCGCCCAACGCAAGCCCGGCGAGCACCATCGACCCCGCCATCACGGTCACGAGGCCGGGGATCTCGGCGAGCCCGAACACGCCCGCCGCCTGACCGAGCTCGAGGCCAGCCGCGGCCGGGGGAATCGCCACGGCGCAACAGAGCAGTTGAAGCCACCGCCGACGGCGTCCGCGCGCCTCGTCGGGGATGCACACCCCGCAGCGGTCGTCGCCGTGGAGGCGTGTGCGGCGCACCGCGCTCGAACGCTCCCTGGGGAAGAGGATGATCGCGCCGCCACGGCGATCGATCGTCTCGCCACGCGTCTTGTGGGGTCGGCCCACGCGACACCTCCGCCGCCCCGAAGCTACCGGTGCGTGACTGGCCGGAACCTGAAGGCCGAGCGCGCTTGCCTGAAGCGCGGCTGGCCGGCGATGGGTCGCGCTTCTGGGCCGTTCAGCGCCCGTTCAGGAGCTCGACCGCCCGGTCAAGTTCCCGGTAAGCCGAGCGACCCTACGGTGGGCCAGCCCGCACGGAGGCGGCGGCCGCGCGTCGGCCGCAGCGGCGTGTTGAGAGGAGTCGACATGGGCGGTCACGATCGTTCCGCGAAGAGCGAGACGAGGCGGCCACTGGCCGAGCGCACGCTGCTCACCTCGGCCGGCCGCCAGCAGATCGACGAGGAGGTCGGGCGTCTCCATGCCCGGATGCGGACGCTGCTCGACACCATCCGCCAGATGCGCGAGAACGGACTCGCCGCGGACGACGAGCGCGCTACGGCGCTCGCGCTGCTCGACGAGCTCGACCGGCTCGAGGCCCGACTGAACGGGCTGGAGGCGATCTTGCGGAGCGCGCTGGCGGCGGGAGACGGCAAGGCGGACATCGCCGCCGTGGGCACGAGCGTGCGGGTGCTGGAACCGGACGGCGAGGAGACGACCTACACGCTGGTCGATCCCGTCGAAGCGGCGCCCGAGAACGGCCGCATCTCCATCGACGCGCCGCTCGGCCAGGCGCTGAGCGGCCACCGGGCCGGCGACGCGGTCACTATCGACGCACCCGCCGGCAGCTGGCACCTGCTGATCCTCGACGTCGGCAAGGCCGCCTAGCCGCGCCGCCGGCCGAAGGAGCGCCTGGTCGTTCAGGCGTCGTTCATTCCGGCGCGGGGGCTGTCCAGGTCGCGGCGCGCTGGCCGGACCTAGGCTGAGCTCGGCCGATCGAGCGGCCCGCCCCGCGGGCGGGCGCCGGCCGCCATGTAAGGAGCGCAACCGATGAAGCCTGCTATGCCCTCGTCCCGACGAAGCCTGTTGGCGCTCGGCGCCGGAGCGATCCTGATCGCCTGCGCCGCATGCACGGGGACCTCCGCGAGCCCCACAAGCACCACGGCGCCGGCGACCCCCACCACGTCCTCCGCGGCGCCGACCGCGGCCGCCGCCGCTTCCGCGACCAGTGCGGCGGGCAAGCCGACGGCCGCCGGGGCGAGCACCACCATCGCGGTGACCACGACCACCGCGGCCACCGCGGTCGCCACGACGGCGGCCGGCGCGGGTGGAACGGCGATCGGCACACCAACCCCGACCAGGCAGAGCTCGACACCCACAGGCCCCGGCACGACGCCGGCGGCGAGCCCGACGGGCGGGACGAGCTCGACCGCGCCGCCTACCGCGACCCTGCCGGCCACGGCCACGCTGCCGCCCACCGCGACCCCGCCGTCGACCGCGACCCCGCCGCCGACCGTGACGACCGCCGCCGGGGCAGGCGCCAGCACGACGCCGGCGACGAAGCCGTAGCTGCGAGCCCGGGGAGGGTCGCGGTCGCCCTCCCCGGGCTCGGCCGGCCGCCTACCCGGCCGCGCGGGCTCGGTCGCTCGGATCGAGCGGGACCGGCTCGCCGACGGATGGCGCCCGTTCGCGACAGATCGCCTCGTACAGCCGCGTGATCTCCCGCTGCGGCGCGACCTGGAAAGCCCTGGCCAGCACGTCCGCGAGCCGCTGGTAGGTACGCAGCGCCTCTGCCTGCTTGCCCTCCAGGACGAGGACCCGCATGAGGCTCGCGTACGCACCCTCGCGTAGCGGGTCCTCCTGGATAACACGCCGCAGGAGCGCCACCGCCATCGCGTACTCACCCCGCGCGGCGTGGAGGGGCGCCGCGTCCTCCAGCGCCTCCAGGTACAGCTCCTGCAGGCGCGTCGCCTCGGCCACCGCCCAGTCCTCGGCGCTGAACTCGGGCAGGAACTCGGCCCGCCGCACCACGAACGCGTTCCGGTAGTGCGCCAGGGCCCCGTCGACGTCGCCGCGGCGTCGGCACTCGCGGGCGAGCGCGACGTGCTGCTCGAACGCCTCGACGTCGGCCCAGTACGCGGCGCCCGTGTCGAAGAAGTAGCGACCGTTCCGCTCGCCGATGTAGAGCCAGGGGCCACCGGTGGAGGCCGACGGCTCGATGGCCGCGCGCAGGACCGACACCGTCTGCTTCAAGCGGCCCGGCGGGACGTCGTCGGCGTCGGGCCAGAGCGCGTCGAGCAGCCTGTACTTGGGGACGTACTTGCCCCGGTTCAGGTAGAGGTAGGCGAACAGCGCCTTTGCCTTGCGCCGTGCGAACCCCTCGTCGATCACGACGCGGTCCCCAACCTCGATCCGCAGTGGACCGAACAGATGCGCCCGCAGGACGGGGCCGCCCGCGGCATCAGCGCCTCGCCGGCGCCGGATGAGCGCCTCCACCCGCACGGCGACCTCGGGCGTCTCGGATGCCCCGGCCACGAAGTCGTCGGCGCCGTCGGCCAGGGCCGGCCGCGCCGCATCGGCGCCGGACTCCGCGACGACCAGCACCGGCAGGTCCGGCCTCGTCCCGCGGGCTCGGACCGCGCGAAGGACGTCACGCGCGGCGTCGGGGGGATCGGGCCAGTCGAGGACGAGAGCGACCGGCCGCCAGACGCTGAGGGCGTCGAGCACCGCCGGGACGGCAGCCGGCGACCGGGCGACGGCGAAGCCGGCGGCCTCGAGCGCGGCGGTGAGCCCCATCGGCGCGGCGGCCGGCTCCCCCACGACGACGACCACGCCGGGCGTTGCCGCCCGGCGTCCATCCTTGGCGGGCCGGGGCTCTCCAGTCGTCACGCTAGCCAGCCTAGCCGCGCCCACCAGACGCCCGCTTGACGCCAGCGCGGCAGGCCTGAACGGTGCCGGAAGCGGTCGCGACCTGACCGGAAAGAGACCGCCTATTGGCCGCGCGGAAACCAGGCTCTGACCGGCGCCGAACCCGGCATCCCCAGAATCACTTCGTCGCCGCCAAGCGTAGCCTGGGCGACTCGCACGGAGGTTGGACGCGGCGTGGAACAGCCTGAACACTCCCTGGATCGGCGGCGCGGCCGCCGCCCCGGCGTGCGCGCGCGGCCCGGTCGCCGCCAACCGGCCGACAACGTCACGACGCTGGTCGTGCGTTTCTGGCGGGGTGGCTCGGGCGACCGAGCCGCCGACCTGCGCGGCCAAGTCGTGCACGTCCAGACCGGCGCGACAGCACGGTTCGTCCGGCCCGCCGGCTTGATCGCGTACCTGACGTGGACGATGGGCCAGGCGCTCCTCGGCGACGAGCAACCACGAAGGAGAGGAAAGCTGTGAACACCAAGAGACCCTTCTCGCGGCGCCGGCTCGTGCTCGGCGCGGTGGCGGCGACGGCGATCGGCGCGCTGGCCGCCTGCGGACGGGTGGCGCCCACCCCGGTCGCCGACCAGGCGAACGACGCGCCGACCCCGACCGCCGCGAGCGGAACAGGCACGGCCACGGCGGCCGCGGCGACGGCGCCGGCGGCCCGCCAGCTCACGGTCTGGTACTTCGACAAAGCGTCGATGGAGACGGCCATCCCGATCTTCGAGCGCGCCAACCCCGACGTGAAGGTCAGCTTCGTCCTCCAGCCGTTCGGCGACATGAGCAAGAAGTACCTAGCCGTGCTCGCCGCCAAGCAGGGCGTGCCGGACGTCGTCGGGCTCGACACGAGCATGGTTGGGCGCTTCCTCGACGCCGGCGAGAACCTGATGGTGCAGCCGTACGACGCGGGGCGGCTCCGGAACGACTTCGTCGCCTGGAAGTTCGACGCACCAATCACGCCGTCGGGCGAGATGCCGGCCTTCCCGTGGGACCTGGCGACCGGCGTGATGTTCTACCGGCCAGACCTGTTCCAGGCGGCCAAGCTGCCGACCGACCCAGACGCGGTCGGGAACGCGATCAAGAGCTGGGAGGACTACATCACGGCTGGCATCGCCGTCCGGGGCAACAACGGGCGGGTCGCGATGGTCGCCAACGAGAAGGACGTGTTCAACGCCGCCTTCCTCCAGAACGGCGGGAACATCGTCGTCGACAACAAGATCGTCTTCCCGAGCGAGGCCGCCGGGCCGCTCGAGCTGGCCATGCGCGCCAAGCAGGCCGGGATCGGCGCCAACGTCGCGACGTGGAGCGAGCGTTGGGCGCCCGCCATCAAGAGCGGCGGCATCGCCACGCTCGTGATGGGCGCCTGGATGCTGGGCAACCTCCAGAACCTGATCGATCCGGCCGGGGCTGGCAAGTGGCGTATCGCCGTTCCGCCCGGCGGCGCGTTCAACCACGGCGGCACGTACGTGCAGATCCCGAAGCTGGCGAAGAACAAGGAGCTGGCCTGGGCGTTCGTCAGGTCGCTGACCGCCACCGCCGAGACGCAGAACGCGGTCTTCCAGAAGACGGGCATCGTGCCGGCCTACAAGCCGGCCTGGGACAGCCCGCTCTACGACCAGCCGATCGACTACCTCGGCGGCCAGACGGCGTGGCGCCTGCTGACCGACCTGGCCCAGAAGGTCAAGCCGCTCGCCTACAGTCCGGTAGACGCGCTGGGCACCGACCTGCTGAGCGCGCAGGTCGACGCCGCCATCGGCGGCAAGGTCGCGCCGAAGGACGCGCTGGCCGGGGCGGCGGCGCAGCTCCAGGAGCGCGCCCTGCGCGCCTCCGATCTGAAGCTCGAGCTCGAGAAGAGCGCGTCCTGAGCGGACCGATGACCGAATCGACGCGGCGCGCGGTCTGGGCCTACCTGTTCGTGTCGCCGTTCTACCTGAGCTTCCTCGCGTTCGGGGTCTTCCCGATCGGCTTCGGCTTCTACCTGGCCTTCACCCGCTGGACGCCGGACACGACCACCTGGGTCGGGTTGGCGAACGTCGTCAACCTGGCCCAGGACGGCCTCATCCACCGGGCACTCTACAACTCGCTCTGGCTGATGGGGACGATCACCGTCCTGCAGATGGGGATCGCGCTCCTCATCGCGCTCGCGCTCAGCTCGACGCGGCTGCGCGGCCGCGAGCTGTTCCGGGCCGCCTTCTTCCTCCCGTACGTCACGTCGCCGGTTGTCCTCGGGCTGCTCTGGGGCGCCATCTTCGCCTACACCGGGCTCCTCAACTACGCGCTCGGCCTGGTGGGGGTCGGACCGGTCGACTGGCTCGGCTTCGTCACCGGAAGCGGGACGTGGATCAAGCCGGCGATCGCGCTGGTGACGATCTGGCAGTACTTCGGCTGGAACGTGCTGCTGTTCTCGGCGGGCCTCCAGGCGATCCCGCGCGAGATCGGCGAGGCCGCGCGGATGGACGGCGCGAACGAGGCGCAGGTCCTGCGCTGGGTCACGCTGCCGCTGCTCTCGCGCGTCACGTTTTTCATCGCCAGCATCACGGTCATCGGGAGCATGCAGCTCTTCGACGCGCCGCTGATGCTGCTCGGCGGCGTCGCGGGGGCGGGCTCCGGCACGCTCGGCGGCGCCGAGGCGAGCGGGCTGACGCTGGCGATGGCGATCTACGACACCGCTTTCAACTACGGGCAGTTCGGCTACGCGGCCGCGATCGCGCTGCTCTTGTTCGGACTGCTGGTCCTGCTGACGACCGGCATGCGCCGCCTGCTCTTCCGCGAGGGTCTGAATTGAGCCAGGCCGCCCCGCTGTCGATCGCGCACCCTGCCATCCGTCGGACGCCATCGCGGCGCCCAGCGCGGGCCCCGATCGCCTACGCGCTGCTCTGGCTCGCCGCGCTCACGGCCGTGCTGCCGTTCGCCTGGCAGTTCATGCTCGCCACCCACAGCACCAGCGACATCGCCGGCACGACCCCGCCGTTCTCGATCGGCGGCGACCTGGCCACGAACTACCGGGCGCTGATGGCGTACGCGCCGTACTTCTGGCGCTCGCTGGCGAACAGCGCGGTGATCGGCGTCGCGTCGACGGCCGTCACCGTCCTCTTCAGCGCGCTCGGCGGGTACGCCTTCGCGCGCTACGACTTTCCGGCGAAGGAGCGCCTCTTCTGGCTGCTCCTTCTCACGATGATGATCCCGGGCCAGCTCGGCCTCATCCCCTGGTACATCCAGATGACGTGGATGGGTTGGACCAACTCGTTCCTCCCATTCGTCGTCCCGGCGGTCGGCAACGCGTTCGGAACGTTCTGGATGCGGCAGTACATCTCCAGCGCGATCTCGCCGGAGCTGTTCGACGCGGCCCGGATGGACGGTTGCGGCGAGCTCAGCACGTTCTGGCGGATCGCCTTCCCGCTCGCGATGCCGGCCGCCGCCACGCTCGCCATCACCACGTTCATCGCCGGGTGGAACGCGTTCCTCGGCCCGCTCATCGTGATGACGGACCCGAGCATGTACACCTACGCGGTTGCGCTGGCGAACCTGCGCGGCGTGCACGGGACGGACGTCGGCGCCCTCCTGGTCGGATGCTCGATCGCGACCATCCCGATGCTGGTCGTCACGATCGTCGGGTCCCGCCGCCTGATCGACGGCCTGACGGCCGGCAGCTTCGGCGGTCAGTGAGGCCCATGCGCAGCACAGGTCGCCCCCGAGGTGCTCGGTCACTCCGAGGGGCGTCGGCGAGGAATCCCGGCCGCCGCGGAACACCAGGCGCCGTTGGCCGACGGGACCGGTCGAGATTCCTCGCTCCGCTCGGAAACGACAAACGACGGCTAAACAAGACACACAGATGCTCGGTACACAGGTACAGGAAGGATCGATGATCACGCGACGTACCACTGTCGGCGGTGCGCTGCTGTCGCTGCTCATGGCGGCGCTCGCCGCCTGCCAGCCGCTGACCGCGGAGACGTCCACCGCCCCCACCTCGACGCCCGCGACGGCCGCCACGCCGGCCGCCACCCCATCCGCCGCACCCAACGCTCCGGCCCGCCCGTCACCCTCGCCGACGTCCCTCCCCGGGGCGCGTGGGCCCGTCGGGCCGCTGCCCGCCGGCAGCGGCCCCGGTCAGTGGCCGAGCGTACACGAGCTGCCCAGCGGCGACCGGCCGACGCTCGAGCCGGTCGCACCGCAGGTGGTGCGCGTCGACCAGGTGGGCTACCTGCCCGGCTACCGCAAGCTGGGCCTCGTCGCCGACGCGAAGGCGGCGGCCTTCAAGGTCGTCGACACGGCGACGGGGACGGCGATCTACGCCGCCGAGCTCGGCGAGCCGCTGCGCGACGAGGCCGCCGGCGAGACGGTCCGGGTGGCGGACTTCTCTCGGGTCACGCAGCCCGGCACGTACGTGCTGCTCGTGCCCGGCGTGGGCCGCTCGCCGAGCTTCCGGATCGGCGACGACGTTTACGAGAAGCTGTTCGAGGACTCGCTGGCGTCCTACGACCAGCTCGCCGACCTCGCCCCGGCCACCTGGAAGACGGCGAAGGCGAAGGAGCGCAGCTCCGGCGCCGAGATGGACGTGGCCGGCGGCTGGCCGGACGCCGGCGACTACGGCCGGTACATGCCCACGGCGACGAGCACGCTCGGCACGCTGATGCTGTTGGCCGAGCAGTTCCCCTCCTGCGTCGACCTGAAGCCGAGCACCGGGGCTGGGCAGCCCGACGCGGCCCGCTACCTGCAGATCCTCCGGCGCGAGCTCGACTGGATGCTCAAGATGCAGCGCGCCGACGGCGCGGTCTACCACAAGGTGACGCCGCTCCAGTTCGGCGGCTTCGACAAGGGCTCGGACAACGTTGGCGGCCAGCTCTACGTCTTCGACGCGACCACGCCCGACACGGCGAGCTTCGCCGCGGTGATGGCGCAGGCCGCCCGCTTGTACCGGAGCGGCGACGCGGCGTACGCGCAGAAGCTTCTCCAGGCGGCCGAGACAGCCTGGTCGTGGCTCGAGCAGCACCCGCGCGAGATCCTACCGCCCGAGAAGGAGGGGACCGGCGGGTACGCCCTCTCGAGCGACGCGAGTCAGCGCTTTTGGGCGGCCGCCGAGCTGCACGCCACGACCGGCAAGGCGGTGTATGGCGACTACGCGCGGAAGCACCTGGCCGGCAAGATGATCGCGATCGGCCCGCTGAGCTGGAGCGACGCCGAGACGTACGGCCTGATGGCGTACCTGTTCGACGAGGGGGCCGATGCGCCGACGCGCCAGGCGATCGGCGCCCAGCTCACCACGTGGGCGGACGAGACGACCGCGACCGTCGGGAGCCCCGTCAACCCGGCGCGCGCCGCGATTGCCGTCTACAAGTGGGCCTCGAACAAGGCCGCGCTCGACAACGCCGCCCTGCTGCTGCTGGCCAATAAGGTCGCGCCCGACGGCGGCTACGTCGACGCCGCCCTCGACCAGCTCCACTACGTCCTCGGCCGCAACGCCATGCACAAGAGCTACGTGACCGGCTACGGCGCCGACCCGGTCAAGAACCCCCACAACCGCACTATGTTCTCGATCGGCCGGATCGTGCCGGGCGTGCTGGTCGGCGGCCCCAACGATCGGGCCGAGGACGGAGTCGCGCCGGCTTCCGAGGGCCCGAAGAGCTACGTCGACGACACGCGGGCGTACTCGGTGAACGAGAACGCGATCGACTACAACGCGCCGCTCGTCTTCGTCGCCGCGCTCTTCCGGCCGCCCGTCGTGTCGGCTTGAAGCCTCCTGTCGTTCCGAGCCGGGGCCCTGCCGAATCGAAAGCGGAGTCTTGCGTCACGTGAGCCGCCGGTGCAGGTGGTACCCACGCTGGCCGAGGTCCCTCGTCGCTGCGCTCCTCGGGATGAGAGACCGCCGGCGCCCATCCAGGCGGCGTGCAGGCACCGCTAGGGCGGGGTCCATTTCCGTTCATGGAGCCCGCCCTAGCCTCGTAGCTGCCCACAGGGCTGCGCGCCCTGAAGCTGCTGTGCGAGGCCGAAATGGTTGGCGTTGCCCTAGGTGCGAAGCCGTTGGCCGCTCTCGCGGGAGCGGCGTTCGCCTTCGGACTGACCGCGTGCGGCCACCTGCGAGCGCCCGTGCCCGTCCAGGCCGACACGTTCATGCAGGCCGTCGTCCACCGCGACGCGGAGCACGGCTGGCAGCAGCTCTGCCCGGCCGCGCGTGACCAGCTTCCGCTCGCGCTGGTCCAGGACCAGGCGGCGGCACAGCGCGCCGCCGAGGCCGACCGCGGCCTGAGCCTCAGCCTCGACTACGTCGGCGCCCGGCCGACCCCGGACGGAGGTGAGATCCGCCTCTACCTCGTGGTCGCCCACTTCCCCGAGGGCAAGGACGAGCGCCGCACTTACACCATCCACACGCAAGCAAGCGGCTGTGTCGACTCGGTCGAATAGGGACGGGCCGGCGCCTCATCCCCACGGCAGGGAACGACGCTGGTCCGTCCGGCGCCGGGGGCGGTGAGTGTCCAGTTGGTCGACGTCGTCGTCGCGGGCGCGCTGGTCCTGTCCGTGATGCTGACGTTCCAGTCCGCCTACACGCTTTTCATCATGCTCTACACCTGGGACGACCTCGACGCCCGCCGGCAAGGCATGGCGCCCGCCACGTTCCTGCCGCCGGAGAAGACGTTCACCGTCATGCTGCCCGCGCGGCACGAAGAGGACGTCATCCAGACGACGGTCGAGCGCACTGCGCGGGCGAACTACCCGCCCCATCTACTCGAGATCGCGGTGATCTGTTCCGCCGACGACACCGGCACGATCGAAGAGGCCGAGAAGAAGATCGCCCAACTGCGCGCCGAGGGCATCGACAACGCCCGCGTGATCGTCTTCAACGACAAGCCGATCAACAAGCCGCACGGCCTGAACACGGGCTTCCGCAACACCCGGAACGAGATCGTGACGATCTTCGACGCCGAGGACGACATCCACCCCGACATATTCCAGCTCGTCAACACCGTGATGCTCACGCAGGACGTCGGCGTCGTGCAGTGCGGCGTCCAGCTGATGAACTACGAGTCCAACTGGTACTCGACGCTCAACGTGCTCGAGTACTTCTTCTGGTTCAAGAGCCGCCTCCATTACCACGCGAAGCGGGGCACGATTCCGCTCGGCGGCAACACGGTCTTCTTCCGGCGCGGCGTCATCCAGCGCGTCGGCGGCTGGGACGAAAGCAACCTGACCGAAGACGCCGACATCGGCATGCGCATCAGCATCATGGGCGAGCGCGTGCGCGTCGTCTACGACGACCAGTACGTCACGCGCGAGGAAACCCCGCCGAGCATCCCGCAGTTCATCAAGCAGCGGACGCGCTGGAGCCAGGGCTTCCTCCAGACGCTCAAGAAGGGCGACTGGCTGCGCCTCCCGACCTGGGAGCAGCGGCTGCTGGCCTTCTACACACTCGGCTTCCCATGCGCGCAGGCGGTCCTCGGCCTGTACGTGTTCGTGTCGCTGGCGATGATGTTCCTCCTCAAGACGCCCGTCCTCATCGCGATCACGCTCACGCTGCCGCTCTACTTACTCGCGGCCCACTTCATCCTCGCGGTCATCGGCCTCTACGAGTTCGCCGACGCCCACGGGCTGCGGCCGTCGCTGCGCACCCCGTTCGTGATGGCGCTGACGTACCTGCCGTACCAGTGGCTCCTTTCCTACGCCGCGCTGCGCGCGACCTTCCGCGAGCTCAAGGGCGTCAACAACTGGGAGAAGACCAAGCACGTCGGCGCGCACCGGCAGGCCGTGGCGCCGGCGACGGCACGGCCGGACGGACCGGGGACCTAGCCATGCGGGTCGTCGAGCGGGAACCGATCCTGATCGGGCCGGGTGGAAGAAGACCTCACCCCGACCCTCTGCCAGAGGGAGAGGGGGAAGCGGTGCAGGTGCCGGCGTGGCGCCGGCTCGAGGTGCAGCTCGTCGCGCTGGCGATGGCGATGGGCGCCCTATCGCACGGCTACAACCTGTTCGCCTACCCCCTGTACGTCACCGACGAAGGCATCTACATCCAGCAGGCCTGGGCGGTGCTCCGCGAGGGCAGGCTGTCGCCGTACACGTACTTCTACGACCACGCGCCAGCTGGCTGGCTCGTCATCGCGGCGTGGATGCAGGTCCTGCCGTTCCAGTTCCAGACGTTCGGCAACGCCACCAACACCGGCCGGGCGCTCATGCTCGTCGTCCACCTGGCGAGCGTCGCGCTGCTCTTCGTCACGACGCTCCGGTTCTCCGGCAGCCGCGTCGCGGCGTCCGTCGCGACTGTCCTCTTCAACCTGTCGCCGCTAGCGATCTTCTACCAGCGCGAGGTCGTGCTGGACAACCTGATGGTGTTCTGGGTGCTCGCCGCGCTCTACCTGGTGGCGCGCGCCGACCGCCACATCGTCACGCCGATGCTCGGCGGCCTCGCGTTCGGCGTGGCGATCCTGACGAAGGAGAACGCCATCTTCTTCGCGCCGGCAATCGCCTACTTCGCCTACCTCCAGGCGCGCCGCTCTGCCAGCCGCCGCTTCGCGCTCACCTACAGCGCGTTCACGGCTGGCGGGATGGTCTCCATCTACTTCCTCTACGCGGCGCTGAAGAACGAGCTCCTGCCCTCCGGCCTGAACTTCGACCTCAGCAACCCACCCGCCGACCACGTGTCCCTGCTCTACACCATCTGGTGGCAGGCGAGCCGCAACGACGGCTCGATCTTCGACCGAAACAGTCCGGTCTGGCAGTACTCCTTCGGTAGCTGGCTGCCCAAGGACACGTTCATCCTCGCGGCCGGCGGCGCCGCGACGCTCGTCAACTTCGTCTGGGGCATCGTCGACGGCCGGAAGAGCTACCTGCTCGTCGCCTCGATGCTGAGCGCTGGCTACGCCGTTTACCTGCTGCGGGGGAGCACGATGCTCGAGTTCTACGTCGTCCCCCTGCTGCCCTTCCTGGCGATGAACATCGGCATCGCCGTCGGGTGCATCCACGATCGACTGCCGATGATCGCTGGACGGTTCGCGGTCGCGACGCTGCTGGCAGTCCTGATCCTGCACCCCACCTGGGGTTACGTCCTGACGATCGACGAGTTCGGCAAGGTCGTGCCGCAGGACCTCTACAAGCTGCCGCTGAACTCAGTTCAAGCGATGCAGCTCGCCTGGATCCGGAAGAACGTGCCGGCCGACGCGAAGATCGTGATGGACGACGACCTCTGGGCCGACCTGCACGACGTCCGCCCCTACTACAGGTGGGCGCACTCCCACTGGAAGGCATCGGCCGACCCAGACGTCCGCGACAAGCTATTCGGCAAGAACTGGCGGAACATCGACTACCTCGTGATGTCCAACAAGATGCTGCTCGCCATGCAGCAGAACAACGCCGACAAGCGCGAGGACTGGATCCTCACCGCGCTGGCCAACTCCGACCAGGTCTGGGCCGTCGAGCGCGGCGACATCAAGCTCGAGGTGTACCGGGTGCGCAAGTAGGCGCACGCCGACGGCACACCCGGGACGGGAGACGACTGAGATGAAGGCTCGAATCGCGTTGGCCGTGATCGGCATCCTGGTCGCCGTGGCGGTCGCGCGGGCCGCGCTGCAGCAGGGCCGCGGAGCCGACGACGTGGCCGTCGACACGACCGGCGCCACCGCCGGCCAGCGGGGCGCGACGCCGGTGTCGGCGGCCGCGACGGCGGCGACCGGAACCGCGGCCGGGCGGCCGGCCGGCACGGTGGCCTCCAGCTCGCCGACCGTCACGCCGGTGACCGTCCAGGTCGCGCAGGGGAACACGAACGCCGCCGCCCGCAAGCCGCTCGTGCTGCTGAACCCGGGCACCGTGCGGCAGGGGTCGAGCGTCGGCATCTCGGGTAGCGGCTTCGACGCCGGCGCGGCCGTCGACCTCTTATTCAAAAGGACCGAGACGGACCAGGGCCAGGGCATCACCTTCGTCCAGATCGACAAGAGCGGCGCGTTCGGCAACGTCGCGTTCACGGTGCCAGACACGATGGCGACGGGCAGCTTCATCGTCGAGGCCCGCCAGCGCCAGAGCGACAAGGTGGCGTTCGCGGTCGGCGTCATCGCCGGCGGCGCCCCGAAGGTCAAGCTCGGCATCGGCGTCGGCAAGCCGGGCGACGTCGTCGAGCTCACGGCCCAGGGGTTCTCCCGCAACGAAGCGGTCAACGTGTACTGGAACGGGCTCGACGGGAAAATCGTCGGCACCTTGCAGTCGGACCCGGACGGCAACGTCGCGCGCGCCAGCGTCCGGGTGCCGTTCGGGGCGGTAGGCAACAACGCCTTCGTCTTCGTCGGCCAGCAGAGCCAATCGCCGGTCACGGTGCCGTTCCTGCTGCTTAACCTCTTCCCGAGCGTCGACCTGTCCAGCTACGCCATCCGCGCCGACAACGTCCTGAGCTTCTCGGGGAAGGACTTCGGACCGGGCGAGCAGATCGAGGTCCACCTGAACACCCCGGACGGACCGCCGATCGCGACACTCCAGGCGGAGGACGACGGCACGTTCCTCAACGCCGGGAGCGTCCTCATCCCCTTCGGCTTGAACGGCCGCCAAACGCTGATCTTCATCGGCGACGAGAGCCGGGCACCGGCGACGGCCACCTTCGACATCCAGCCGTACACGCCGAACGCGCAGCCCAGCACCTACGGCGGCCGCCCCGGCACGGCCGTGACGTTCTACGCGACCGGGTTCGCCCGCAGCGAGACGGTGTTCGTGTACATCGGCCGCAACCAGACGAGCGAGGGTCAGATGGTCTCGTGCTTCGGCACGAACGCGCAGGGCAACGCCGCCGCCGCCGGCTCGTACGTCATCCCCGGCGACGCCACCCCAGGCCAGCAGGTGTTCACGCTGATCGGCCACAAGAGCGGCGGCATCGCCAACGCGGCGATCGAAGTGATGGCGTCCGACGTGCCGATCGAGACGCTGCCCCAGCCCGAGTTCCAGTGCACGCTGGACGACGGCGGGGACGACCCGGCGATCGGCCAGATGGTCCAGGTGGACCCGTCGACCGTGCTGGCCGCGCCAGCGGCGAACGTGCCGCCGGCCGCGCCGAAGCCGAACGCCGCCCCACCCGTGGGGCAGCGAACCGTGGCCCAACCCGCGCAGCAGCCCGCCGCGCAGCAGGCGGCGCCAGCCGGGGCGGCAGCGCAACCCGTCGCCCCGCTGCCGCCGATCGATCCGACCGCGGGGCCCAACGCCGCGCCGCCGGCCCCGCCGAATCCGAGCTCCGTGGCACCACCAGCGGCTCCAGGGAAGCCGGACGCGGCGCCGAAGCCGCCCGCACAGCCGGTGCAGCCCCTGCCCAGGACGGGCGCGCCCGTCAGGTCGGGTGGCTAGCTGCCGCGGCACGCATGGAGGACGGAGCATGCAGAGCACAGCGATCGCCGGCACCCCGCGTCCATCGCAGGACCGTGCCCCCCACCCGAGCACGACGCCGAACGGGTCGCGGGACAGCCTGATCATCATCCCCACGTACGACGAGGCGGGCAACCTCGAGGCGCTCGTGCCGACCATCCTGGCGGCCGGGCCGTTCGACATCCTCGTCATCGACGACAACTCGCCCGACGGAACCGGGCGCATCGCCGATGAACTGGCATCCCGCTACCCGACCAGGGTCGACGTCGTCCACCGCCCCGGCAAGCTCGGGCTTGGCAGCGCCTACGTCGCCGGCTTCGGCTACGCGCTGGCGCGCGGCTACGAGCGGATCTTCGAGATGGACGCCGACTTCTCCCACGACCCCGCGACCCTCTCGACGCTGCAGGCCGCCCTGGACGACGCCGACGTCGTGATCGGGTCGCGCTACGTCCCGGGGGGCGGGTCGCCGGGCTGGCCGGTCTGGCGCCGGCTGCTCAGCCGGGCGGGCTCCGCCTACGCGGCGCGGGTGCTGGACCTGCCGTTCCGCGATCTGACGAGCGGCTTCAAGGGGTTCCGCCGCCACGCGCTCGCTGCGCTCGACCTCGGCAGTGTCCGTTCGAACGGCTACTCGTTCCAGGTCGAGATGACCTACCGCTGCTACCGCAACGGGTTCGCCGTCGCCGAGGTGCCGATCGTCTTCCACCAGCGGCGGCAGGGGCGCTCGAAGCTCGTCCCCTACATCGTGATCGAGGCGCTGCTCGTCGTGTGGCGCCTGCGGCGCGGCGCGCCGGAAGCGGAGGCCCGGACGTGAGCCTGCCCCTCCGTGCGGCCACCACCGTGCTCCTCCTCGCCTCGGCCGGGCTCGGGGCCTGTGCGGGCGGGCGCGGCGCCCCAACGCCACCCCCCACCGGCGCTGCGCCCAACGCGGCCGCCGGCGCGATCCTCACCGCAACGGCGGCGACGCCGACCGCGGAGCCACCGGCCCCGCCGACCCCCGTCGCGACCGCGACTCCCGCGGCCACACCCACGCCCGAGGGACCCAACTTCATCGTCTTGCGAGCGAGCGACGTGACGCCGAGCTCCCAGCTCAGGGTCGTCGGCCAGGGGTTCCTACCGTCGGAGAAGCTGGACGCGACCTTCCTGAGCACGAAGGGCGTGGTCGAGGCGCACGCCGCGCCGCTCGACGCGCTGCCCGACGGACGGCTGAACGACGCGCCGATCGACCTTCCGGCCGGCCTGGCCCCCGGCGAGCACAAGCTGCGTCTCGTCGGCCAGACGAGCGGCCGCGTGACCAGCGCGACGTTCCGGGTCTACGGCGTCCCGCCGAAAGTGGACCTCGTGCAGTACAGCGTCAAGTCCGACAGCAACGTGACCTTCTCGGCGACGGGGTTCGCCCCGGGCGAGGCGGTCGAGGTGCGGCTCGGCGGCCTCGGCGGCGATCCGCTCGCGGTGTTCAACGCCGACGCAAAGGGGGAGCTCATCGAGGCGACCACGCGCATCCCCCGCGTCCAGCCCGGCGACTACCCACTCTACTTCGTGGGGCGCCGGAGCCAGACGCCCGCGTCGGTCGGCCTCAACGTCCGCGGCTTCAGTCCCTGGGTTGTGCTGGACAACTACTCGCCGGCGCCTTACTACAGCATGGGGTTCAAGGGCGAAGACTTCGCGCCCGGCGAGGAGGTCCTCGTCTACCTGGGCGACACGCGCCACGAGCCGGACGCGCGGGTGACCGCCGACACGAACGGCCGTTTCGAGGTCAAGGAGGCGCTGCCCCTCCCCGAGCTGCACGGCGAGAACGACCTGATCTTCGTCGGCCGCGTCACCGGGACGCAGATGACGGCGACGTTCAAGGCGCTCGACTTCCAGCCGTCGCTCCAGCTCACGGTATACGCCGCGCGGCCTGGCGCGACGATCAGCTTCGTCGGCGAGCAGTGGGCGCACGGCGACCACCTCCACGCGTTCATCGGCGATGTCGACGGGAAGGTGAAGCTGAAGGAGGTCGCGACCTTCGACGCGGACCAGTCGGGCGCGTTCCACGACGCCGGCGCGTTCCGGATCCCGCCGTCGACGAAGGCCGGCGGCCTCCCGCTGACCGTGGTCGGCGACCTGAGCCGCGCCGAGACGACGATCTGGTTCGAGGTGATGCAGCTCAAGGCGTCCGCCGAGCTGAGCGCCTACAAAGGTCCGTCGGGCACGACCGTCTCCTTCGGCGGCAACAGCTTCGCCCCTGGGGAGCCGGTCGTCGTGCACGCGCGCAGCAAGGACGGCCAGGTGCTCGCCCAGGCGACCGCCGACGGCCAGGGGACGCTCCCACGCTTCGGGTCGTACACGGTGGAGGGAAGCCCGGAGGACGAGGCCATGCCGTTCGTGTTCGTCGGCCAAGAATCCGGCGCCGAGGCGACGACGCACTTCAAAGTCGCCGACCCGGTGGCCGCGTGAACCGCCCGTTCCGTGGCCACTGTCCCCGACGCGCGCTGCGCGTCGCCGTGGGGGCCGGCGTCTGTTCGCTGCTCGTCGCGGGCCTGGTGCTGGGGCGTCCGCTCCTGACGGGGCCGAACGACCGGCCGGGCGGCCCGCCGCCAGACCACCTGCCCGGCCAGACCGGCTTCGTCGCCGGCGTCAACTACCCCTGGAAGACCGGCCAGGACTTCGGCACGGGCGCCTGGGGGCACTCCGGTGTGAGCAACGCGACGACCTACCAGGAGGTCGACGCCGACTTCGCCCTCCTGGCCGCCCAGGGGGTACGCGTCGTGAAGTGGCGCGTCTTCGGCGACGGCCGCTACAGCCCCGAGTTCGACCAGTCGGGCACCGTGACGGGGCTGGACGACGCGTTCTTCGCGGACCTGGACGCCGCGCTCGAGATCGCCGCGCGCCACGACGTCAAGCTCGTGCTGACGCTCTTCGCGAGCGGCTTGTGGACGGCGGACTGCCGCACCAACGGCGTCGAGATGGGCGGGCACGCCGCCACGATCGTCGACCCCGTCAAGCGGAAGGCGATGATCGACCGCGCGATCGTGCCGATGCTGCGCCACCTCGCGCACAGCGACCGCGTGATCGCCTTCGAGATCATCGCCGAGCCCGACTGGGGGATCGCCGAGCTGAACACGGACGACGACGGACGTACCAAGATACCGCTGGCGGCCGCCCGCTCCTTCGTGCGCGACGTCGCCACAGCGGTCCACCGCGAGACACGGGCGCTGGCGACCGTCGAGGCGAACCGCGGCACCAACATGCGGCGCTGGACCGGCCTGGGCCTCGACTACTACAGCTTTAGCTGGTACGACTGGCTCGAGCCGTACGAGCCGCTGGCGACGCCCGTGGGCGCGCTCGGGCTCGACCGGCCGGTGGTCCTCGGCGAGTTCCCGTCGAGCGGCAGCCGGTATTACACGCTGCCGGACGTGCTCGACGCCATGGGTGGCGGCGGGTACGCCGGCGCGTTCGCGTGGAGCTACTGGAGCGGCGACGGCTTCGGTTCGTGGCACGACGCCGGTCCCGCCTTCGCCGCCTGGCAGAGCGCACGGGAGCCGGCCGCGGGCACGCCATCCCCGCTGGCGGCGGTCCCGGTCGACCCAGCCTACCCGTACTCGTACCGCGACGTGAGCCTGCGGCTCGACAACGGGGCGCTGCTCGTCGGGGCGGCCGTCAAGGTCGCGTCGGGCGAGCCGTTCATCGCCCACGCCTACCTGTACGAGCTCGGCAGCTCGCAGGCAGTCGAAGAGGAGACGATGACCGCCTCGCCGACGCAGCCGGGGACGATGTCGGCGCGCTTCTCGTCGGTTACCCCAGGCACGCCCTACCGCGTGAGCCTCGGCCTCTTCAGCCCGAGCTACAGCCCGCTGAAGTGGTTCAACGAGCTGGCGACCTTCGCCGTGGGGCCGGACGGCATCGCCAGGCCGACCGTCGAGCCGCAGATCGCCGAGCAGAACTGCCGGCCGTGAGGCGCGATGAGGAGGCCGCGCGAAGCGCGGCCGCTTCTACGTCCGGCCGACCGTCAGCGCTTGTCTCCGGGCGGAGGCGCCACCATGCGGTAGCCCACGCCCGGCGCGGTGAGCAGGAAGCGCGGGTGATCGGGATCCGGCTCGATCTTACGGCGGATGCGGCGCACGTAGGTCCAGACGTAGTCGTTCTCGTTGCCGTACTCGCCGCCCCAGATCGTCTGGAGGATTTGCCGGTGGGTCAGCACCTTGCCCGCGTTCTTCGCCAGGTAGGCGAGCACTTCGTACTCACGGGACGTCAGGATGATCTCCTGGCCATCGCGCCAGACCTGACGGGCACCGTAGTCGATCTCGAGCCCGTTGCACCGGTAGGGTGGGAGCGGCCCCTTCGGCGCGCCGCTCGCGCGCCGCTGCGCCGCGCGGACGCGCGCGAGCAGCTCCTCGACGCCGAACGGCTTGGTCAGGTAGTCGTCGGCGCCAAGATCGAGCGCGGTGACTTTGTCGGTCTCCCGACCGCGCGCGGACAGCATGAGGACGGGCACCTGGCTGGCCCGCCGGGTAGCCGACAGGACCTCGAACCCGTCGGGCCCCGGCAGACCGATGTCCAGAATGACGAGGTCGAACGTGTGCTCGTCGAGCAGCTTCAGCGCTTCGGAGCCATCCGAGGCGATCAGCACTTCGTACCCACGCGCTTTGAGGTTGCTAGACAGGTATTTCTGCATCGGCGCCTCGTCGTCCACGACGAGGATCTGTTGTTTCGGCACTTCCACTCCGCGGTCGATCGACCACCCGGGATCCCAACGCCGTGTGGGCGGACGGCGCCCGCCCACCCACGAGGCTCATTCTTCTCATAGCGCCCACGGCATGTCCGCGTCATGGCGCCGCCCCTGGAGCGACTGTCAAACGCCTGACCGGCAGACTCGAGGACATCACCTTAGCGTGGGGCCGCGACGACATTACGACGTCGGTGCCCGCAAGTTGTGAAAAGTGCTCATAACGCGCCGGGCGCGAACCGGCATGCTGGCACGGGCAGAATGCGCCCGGCGGAGGTAACGTGGATGACCGAGCTCCTCGAGCGTGACACGCGTACGGAGCGCCCAGGCGCCGCACGCCGCGCCCCACGGAGCCTGTGCAGGGCGTGCGCCGCGGAGCTCGCCGCCGCGGTCCACGAGCTGCGCGCGCCCGTGAGCCACATCAAGGGCTTCGTGAGCACGCTGCGCCAGCCCGACGTCGAATGGGACGACGCGACCCGCGCCGAGTTCCTCGCCGAGCTCGAGCGCGAGGCCGACCGCCTCGCCGACCTCATCGCCGACCTCCTCGACCTCGGCAGCGTGGAGCGTGGCCACCTCGACCTCGTCCCCACCGCCCCAGCCGTCCTCGCCGACGCGGCACTCGACCGCGTCAGAGGGCGGCTGGCCGATCACCCGGTCGAGGTGGACGTGCCGAACGACCTGCCGTCTGTGCCGGTCGACGCGCCGCGGGTCGAGCGGCTGCTCGCCAACCTGCTCGAGAACGCCGCGAAGTACAGCCAGCCCGGCTCACCGATCGCCGTGTGGGCACGCCCGCGGCTTCCCTACTTGCAGATCGCCGTCGACGACGCCGGCCCGGGCATCCCGCCCCACCTGCTCGGCCGCGTCTTCGACCGGTTCTTCCGTGCCCCGTCAGCCGGCGCGTCCGCCGCCGGCACCGGCCTCGGCCTGGCGATCGCGCGGTCGATCGCCGTCGCCCACGGCGGCCGCCTCCACGCCGAGAACCGCCCGGCCGGCGGCGCCCGCTTCCTTCTCTCCCTGCCGGTGGCGGCGCCCGCGTCCCGAGCGTAGCCACGACTTCGACGTAGCCGAGCTCGAAGCCCGTACAGGGGGAGTCCCGGCGCGCACCGCTCCCGTCCAGCGCCGATCAATGCCACAAACGGATGCTTGGACGCAGCAGAGCGCCCGTGAAGCTCCCCATCCGCGGCAACCTCCTCACGCCCTTCGCCACGCTGGTGGTCGCCGCCGGCCTGCTCCTGAACGCGGCCTGCGGCTCGACCTCGGTGGTCGAGCGCCAGCCCGGGCCGCCCGGCCCCGACGAACCGGCGCCGGTTGTTTCCGCGCCTGGCGCAGGTGCCGATAACCCCACACCCGTGCCACTGGGGCGGCTGGCGCTGAGCGTCGAGCCGGCGCCGGTGGCGCAGGGCGGAGAGGTACGCCTGTCCGGTCGCGGCTTCGGGCCGAACGAGGTGGTCGTCGTCAGCGCCTCGAGCGAGCAGGAGCGCGAGCCCATGGAGCTGGCGCGCGCCAATTCGGGCAGCGACGGCACGCTGGGTCCGCTGACGGTGGGTCTGCCGCCGGAGCTCATCTCGGGCCGCCACGACGTCCAGGCGGTTGGCGCCACCACCGGGCGTGCGAGCTCCGGGGTCGTCTGGATTCAGGCGCGCGACCCGTGGATCAACCTGCCGGAAATCGAGATGGCGCCGAACGGGGAGCTGGGGTTCATCGCCGGGGGCTTCGGCCCGGCCGAAACCGTGAGCATCTCGCTGCGTGCGCGCGAGAAGAAGCAGGGCGGCGACGACGCGGCGCCCAGGCCGACCGCCACGGTCGAGCCGGTCGAGCTCGCGACCGCCGCGGCCGACCAGGCTGGCAACTTGACCTGGCTGCAAGTCAAAACGCCGCGCGTGCCGGCCGGCGAGTACAGCCTGGTCTTGACCGGCCCAACGTCCGGCCGCGAGCTGCGGCGGGACGTGATCGTCAAGCCGTTCACCCCCGTCGCCGAGCTCGACCCTTGGGCCGGGCCGCCCGGCACGAAGCTGAAAGTGAACGCCCGCGGCTTCGCTCCCGGCGAGCTCGTGCGCATCTACCTCGACGAGGACCCCCAGCCGGCCGCCTCGCCGGTCGTCGACCAATGGGGGAACTTCTGGGCGGCGGGCCCGGCCCGCGTGGCCTATGGGGCGCGCGAGAAGGTCATCGTCACCTTGCAGGGCGCCGACAGCCACACGCTGATCCACCTCGACTTCAAGGTGCTGGAACCGAAGCCATGGCTCGAGCTGACCGCCTGGTGGGGCCCTCCCGACGCGCCGGTCGGCTTCGGCGGTGGCGGCTGGGCGCCGGGCGAGAAGGTGAGCATCCACCTGGGCAGCGCCCTCGGTCCGGCCGTCGCGTCGGGGATCGCCGACGACTACGGCTGGCTCAGGTCGAGCAGCTTCGCCCACGTCCCGCGCGACGCCGACGGCGACGTGGCGTTCGCCGCCGTCGGGCAGGAGAGCGGCGCTTGGGCGACGGCGACGTTCAAGCTCGTCCTACCGTTCGGGCTGAAGCCCGGCCGGTAGCGCGGACCAGCCCTTGACCGGAGCCTACCCGCCGCGGCCGCCCAGCCTACGGCGCGCGCAGGCCGCGCTGACCGCCCTTCGGGCCCCACCCGCCGCCTACGGCTTCGCCGTCGCCACGGTCGCTTGCGCCATCGGCCTCGTGGTCGTCGCCCGTCTTCTCTTCGCGCACCACGGACTGAACGGCGAGCTCTCCATCCTCACGCTCGCCGCGGTCGCCATGAGCGCGTGGCGGGGCGGCTTGGGTCCGGCCCTGCTGGCAGGTTTCGGAGGCACGGCCGCCGGGTCTCCCGTCTCACCCATCGCGTCCGAGGGCCTCGTCGACCGACTGTCGCCGATGGACCTCGAGCTCCTGGCCGTCACCGCCGTCTTCGTCGCCGTCCTCGTCGGCAGCCTGCGGGCGGAGCGACGGCGGGCAGAGCGGGTAGCCGGGCTCATCCGACGGCTGCTGGCGGTGAGCGACGCGGCGCTCGTGCACCCAGCCCTTGACGACATGTTGGAGCAATTGCTGGATCGGATACTCGGGGTGCTCGAGGTCGACGCCGCCGCCATCCTGGTGCGCGAGCCGGATGGCCACGAGATGGTCGTGCGGGCTGTGATCGGGCCGCCGAGCTGGCCGTCGCAAGGCCGACGTCTGAGCACGAGCCGTGGCCTACTCGCGTGGGTTGTCACCTCGGGCGCGCCTCAGGCGCTCGACCGCGGCGATCCCGACGCCGACGTCTGGCTGGTCGGTGGGCTCAACACCGTTGTCGGCGCACCGCTGGTGGTTCGGAAGACCGTCGTCGGCGTGCTCTGCATCGGCGTGCTCGATGCGCGCTGGCGGCCGTCGGGCAGCGACCTCCACTTGATCTACTTCCTCGCCAACCGCGCAGCCTGGGCCATCGACCGGGCCATGCTCTACGAGGCCGAGCAGGCCGCGCGCGCCGAAGCGCAGGCCGCCGCGCAGCGCTGGGAGTTGCTGGCGGAGGCCAGCGTGCGGCTGGAGTCATCGCTCGACTACGAGTCGACGGTTCGGAGCCTCGCCGGGCTGGTCGCGCCGTTCCTGGCCGATTGCCTGGTCATCGACCTCGCCCGCGGTGAGGGGGAGCCCCACCACCTGGCCGTCACGCCCGACCCTTCCTGCGCGCTCTCGCCGGAGCTGCTTCGATCGCGCTGGGCGACCGATCCCGAAGACCCCCACGGCCCGGCCAGGGTGCTGCGGACGGGGTCCGCCGAGGTCTGGCCGGCGGGGTCCGCCTCCCCGCCCGACGAGGAGGTCGAGCGCAGCGCGCACGCGCGGCTGCTGCGCGATCTGGGCATCGCCTCCGCAGCCGTCGTGCCGTTGACCGCCCGCGGCGAGACGTTCGGCACGCTGTCGTTCCTCAGGATGGACCCGGGTCGGTCGTTCGGGCCGAACGACGTCTCGTTGGCGCTCGAGCTCGCCCAGCGCGGAGCGCTCTCGCTCGACCGAGCCCAGCTCTACCGCGCCGCGCAGGAGGCGATCCGAGCCCGCGAGGACTTCCTCGCGGCGGCATCCCACGAGCTGCGGACGCCGCTCAGCCACATCAAGGGGTTCGTGAGCACCCTGCGGCAGGTCGACGTGAGCTGGGACGAGACGACGCGGGCGGACTTCCTGGCAGAGGTCGAGCGCGAGGCAGACCGGCTGGCGGCGCTGATCGCCGATCTGCTCGACCTCTCGCGGCTGGAGCGGGCGCGGCTCCGGGCAGCGCCGGCCGCGCCAGCGGCGCTGGTCGCCGCGGCGATCGACCGGGTGCGGGGGGCACTCGCGGCTCACCCGGTGGTGCTCGACCTGCCGGACGACCTGCCATCGGTGCCGGTGGACGCCGAGCAGATCGAGCGGCTGCTGGTCAACCTGATCGAGAACGCCGCCAAGTACAGCCCGACCGGCGCGCCGATCACGGTCTGGGCCCGCCGTCTCCCCGACCAGATCGAGCTCGGCGTGGACGACATGGGTCCGGGCATCCCCCCGCACCTGCTGGGGCGCGTCTTCGACAAGTTCTTCCGCGCGCCGGCGACGGGGGCCCCCGTCGCCGGCACTGGCCTCGGTCTGGCGATCGCTCGCTCCATCGCGCTAGCCCACGGCGGCCACCTCCACGCCGAGAACCGCCCGACCGGCGGTGCACGCTTCCTCCTCGCCCTCCCCCTTGGCCCCCGCACGCCGCCTCAGGATCCAGGGACGTTCGGCGGCGGTGCGAGCAGCCGATGAGCCTGTCCGCGCGGGTCTTCGGCAGGTTCGCGGTGGTGGGCGCCACCGGTCTGCCGGTCACCCTGGGGGCGAACCACCTCCTGCACGCCTGGCTCGGCCTGCCGACCGCGCTCTCGACCGCCCTCTCGGTCGAGGCCGCGATCTGCACGAACTTCCTCGGCAACGAGTGGTGGGCCTTCCGGGGGCCTGCCAGAGCCTCCCGGACGCCGATCGTGCGCCGGTTCCTCAAGTTCAACGCCGCGTGCTCGGTCGGGCTGGTCGTGACCACGGCCGTCACGACACTCGGCGCATCCGTCGTCGGCGAAGGTGAGCTCGCGCTTGCCAACCTGATAGGGATCGGCGCGGGGATGGCCTGGAACTTCCTGGCGAGCTCCCGCTGGACGTGGTCTTGAGCGCGCCGGCACGGCTTGTATGTGAAGAATCGTCATGACGGCCCAACCGCTGCGCGGCGATCCTGGGCGCATGGATCCGATGGACGACGAAGAGCTCTACACGGCAGGGCAGATCGCGCCCCGCGGACGGTACCGCCGCATCGACCGTCTGGACGACCGCGTCGTCACGCTCGAGCGCGAGGACAGGCTTCCTGCCTCGCTCGACGGGCAGGTGGCCCTGTACCGGCGGCTCCCGGCGGAGCTCGCGGGTTGGCGCCTGGTCCCGGCGGCCCCGGCGTGGGTGGACGAGCGCATCCCCGAGGCGGTGGAGGCAGGCCCGCCCCACCCTGCGAGCGCCGCTCAGTCGTACCGGAGCGCCTCGATCGGGTCGAGCTTCGACGCCGAGCGAGCCGGGTAGTAGCCGAAGAACACCCCCACCAGCGCCGCGAAGCCGAACGAGAGCAGGATCGCCGACGGCGTCACCGCCGTCGACCAGCCGGCCACCCGCGCCAGCGCGAACGACCCCGCCACCCCCAGCACGATCCCGATCACCCCACCGGAGATGCTCAGCGTCACCGCTTCGATCAGGAACTGCATCAGCACGTTGCCGGGCCGGGCCCCGATCGCCATCCGGATGCCGATCTCCCGGATGCGCTCGGTCACCGAGACCAGCATGATGTTCATGATCCCGATCCCGCCCACCAGCAGCGACACCGCCGCCACGCCCGCCAGCAGG
>DASRFH010000150.1:0-5166 GCA_035651675.1 Chloroflexota bacterium
CGCCGCGCTCATCTTCCGCACGACCAACCCGATCATGGTGCAGGGCTGCGTCCTCAGCGGCGTCGCCATCCTCGACCGGCTCGAGCCGGATCCGCTCACGGTCGTCAAGACCGGCGACCGCGTTCGCGTCCGGCCAAGAGACGGCCTCGTGGAGGTGCTGGAAGGACCGGACCTGAGTGTCCTCGACCTGACGCGCTCCGACGAGCCGCCTCGGGACGTAGAGCTTTGACCTACCTACCCCTTCACGGAGCCCGCGAGGATTCCCCTTACGAAGTACTGCTGCAGGCTGAAGAAGATCAGCAGCGGCAGCAACATCGAGATGAACGCCGCCGCGGTGAGCAGCTGCCAGCCCTGGCCGAGCGAGTTGACGAGGTTCGAGATCGTGACGGTCATCGGCGCGACGTCCGGCCGGCCGCCGAGGTAGATCAGGGCGACCAACAGGTCGTTCCAGACCCACAGGAACTGGAAGATCGCCAACGACGCCAGCGCCGGCACCGAGGTCGGCAGGACGAGGCGGAAGAAGACGGTCGGCGGCGAGGCGCCGTCGATGTGGGCTGACTCGAACATGTCGCGCGGCAGCGCGGCGAAGAAGTTGCGCAGCAGGTAGATCGCGAACGGCAGGCCGTAGCCGGTGTGCGCGAGCCAGATCGCCAGGAACGTGCCGCTCAGCCCGAGCGTCGTGAACACCTTCAGCACCGGGATGAGCGTGGTCTGCAGCGGCACGACGAGCAGGCCGACCACGGTGAAGAACAGCAAGTTCCGACCTGGGAAGCGCATCCAGGCGAAGGCGTAGGCGGCGAACGCTGCGATCAGGATCGGCATCACCGTCGCCGGGATCGTGACCAGCAGCGAGTTCAGGAAGCTGCCCCACATGTTGTAGGTGGTCAGCACGCTCCGGTAGTTCTCGAGCGTGAAGGCGAACGGCGGCTCGAACGCCGTCCACCAGCCGCTCGACGTCACCGCCGCCGGCGGTCGGAACGAGCTGACCAGCAGCCCGAGCGTCGGGACCATCCACAGCAACGAGATCAGGACGACCGCCGAGTGGAGCGGGAGGCGCGACCACAGCTCAGCGGCTCGACGTCGCGTCTGTACGCGGGCGGCCGCGACCGCCGCTCCGCGCGTGGTCACGTCCTCACCTTGGCCCTCTCCCGGTGGCAGAGGGATTTGCTCCGATCACCGCGCCTCCTCCTGTGCACGGAAGCGGCCGACGTTGAGTAGCATCACCGGCACGATCGCGACCAGCAGCACCACCGCGATCGCCGCCGAGCGGCCGAAGTCGCGGTAGTTGAACAGCTCCTTGTACATCGCGTTCGCGATGACCTCGGTGTTGTAGTTGCCGTTCGTCATCACGTAGACGATGTCGAACGCCTTGAGCGCGAAGATGATCATCGTCGTCGTGACGACCGCGATCGTCCCCGAGATGAGCGGTACGACGACCGAACGGAAGATCTGCCACTCGCTGGCGCCGTCTACCCGCGCCGCCTCGAGCAGCTCAGGCGGGATCCCCTTCAGGGCCGCGGAGAGGATCACGGCGCAGAACCCGGTCCACGTCCAGACGGCGACCGCGATCAGCGCGAACGTGTTCCACGGCGAGTTGATCAGCCACGCCTGCGGCTCGAAGCCGACCGCCGTCACCCCCGCGTTGAGCGTGCCAGTCTGCGCTGCGCCGGGCGGGCGGTAGTCGTACATGAACTTCCAGATCACGCCGGCCGCGACGAACGAGACAGCCATGGGGAGGAACACGATCCCCTTGGCCACGGCCTCGTACGGCACGCGGTCGGTCAGGACCGCGACGACGAGGCCGAGGATGACCGTCACGAGCGTGAAGAAGACGAGCCAGATGAGGTTGTTCCGGAGCGCGCCGAGCATGCCCGGGTCGGTGAAGACGAAGGCGTAGTTGGCGAGCCCGACGAAGCGGCTCGAGGTGGCGTCGTAGAGCGAAAGGACGATCGTCTCGATAGTCGGGTAGACGAGGAAGAAGACGAGGAAGGCAGAAGCCGGCAGCATCCACAGCCAAGGGCGAACCGCACGGCCCGTGCGCGCCGGCAGCCAGGAGACGACCAGCTCGACGAGCCACGCGTAGCCAGCCGTCGCGAGGGGAACCCCCGCGACGGCCACGAAGGCGAGAAGCAGGCGGCTCACGTCATTACGGGCGGAGCCAGGTACCTCGGCCCGCCGGCCGGCCACCAGTGTTGGTGCTCACCGCCACTGTCGAGGTTCCTGGTCGCTCCGCTCCTCGAAACGACAGGAGATGGCGCTCCTCGGATCAGCATCGAGCTCAAGTCTTGTACGCGTCGGCCTGGGTCTTGTCGAGGTTGGCGAGGATGGAGTCGAGGTTGCCCGGGTTGTTCACGAAGTCGAGGATGCCTTTGTAGAAGCCCTGCGTCATCGCGTCCGGCATCAAGTCGCCGGCGCTGAAGCGCAGCAGTTTGCCGGTGTTGGCGAAGTCGGCCGCCTTCCGGGCGATCGGGTCGGGGTAGGCGCTGGCGGGCACCGCCTTGTTCGGCGAGAGGGCGCCGCCAGCCTTGACCCAGATCTGCTGGGCATCGGGCGTGACGAGCCAGTTCATCAGGCTGCGCGCCTGCGGCGTGTCCTTGAACATGCCGAACAGATCGCCGGCCGTCTGGCCCGCGCCCGCGTACTTGCTGTCGACGTCGGGGAACTGGAAGACGTCGAAGTCGGTGCCCGGCTTGAGGCTAGGGTTCGCCTTCTCGATGAAGCTGGTCATGAAGTTGGCCTGGTGGTGGAGGTACGCCTTCGGCGGGTTCTGGAAGAGCGGGTTGGCGGCGTCGCCGAAATTCGTCGAGAGCATCGTCTGTTTACCGCCGTAGACCATCTTCGGGTCGCCGACGATCTGGCCCCAGGTCTGCCAGGCCTTCCTGACCTGGTCCGACGTCCACTTGACCTTACCCTGCCACCAGCCGTCGTACGTCTCGCCGCCGGCCTGGCGCAGCAGGATGTCGCTCAGCCAGTCGGTGCCCGGCCAGCCGGACGTGGCGCCGCTCTCGAGCCCGATCGCCCACGGCGTCGTGCCGGTCGCGGCGATCTTCTGCGAGAGCGCCATCATCTCGTCCCACGTCTTCGGCTGCTGGTAGCCGCCCTGCTGGAACGTCTTCGGGTCGAACCAGATCAGGCTCTTGTACGCCGATTTGATGAAGATACCGACCTGCTTGCCGTCGGCTTGGGCGAGGCTCAACCAGTCCTGCGAGTACCACTGCTTCATCGTGTTCATGTCGAGCACGTTCGCCAGGTCGATCAACTTGCCCTGCTTGGCGAACTGGGCCATCGCGCCCGGGCCCGGCAGGCCGGCCAGGTCGGGCGGGTTGCCCGCCGAGACGCGCGTCGTGAGCACGGCGTTGAGGTCGCGCGTGCCCTCGTACTGCATCTTGGCGCCGGAGGCATCCTCCCACGGCTTGACCTCCGACATGAACGTCTGCTGCTCGTCGCCCCCCCAGGTCGCCAGCACGCTGACTGTGCCACCGACCTTCTGGATCTGGGGCGCGGCCGCTGGGACCGGCGAGCCCGCTGCGGTTGCGGTGCCGGTCGCCCCAGCGGTAGACGTGCCGGTGGTGGCGGCCGCGCTCGTACCGGCGGCGCCGGGGGTGCTCGTGCCGGTCGTGCCGGCGGTCGACGTCCCCGCCGTGCCGGCCGTGCTCGTGCCAGTCGTGCCGGCCGCGCTGGTACCGACGGCGGCGGTGCCGGTGGGCTGGCCGGCCGCGGCGACCGACGTTGCGGAGGTGGGCGCGCCACTCGTGGTCGTCGCCGCGGCGCCGGCGACCGGCGTCGTCGCCGTGGTGGTGGCCGCCGAGCCGCTCGCGCCGACCCCGCCCGTCGCCGCGGCGGTGGTCGACCGCGCGGCGGCGGTCGGGCTGGCCGCGCCGCCGCAGGCCTGCAGCAGCGGCACGGCCACCAGCCCCAGGCCGACGCCGAGCACGGAGCGCCGGCCCAACGGACGATCGACGAACCTTGTGCCTTCGAACATACTCACGACTCTCCTTAGGTCGAACGGTGCCCGGCGCCTAGGCCGGGGGTGGGCGGCCCTCCGGCCGCCGGGCAGATATGCCCGCATAACCGGTGCCAGCGGCCGGGCTGCCGCCTCCCCGCCGCCGGCCGGCGGCGCCCGTCGCGCACGTCTGTACGCCGACTCCACCGAAATGGCTATTCCCCACCTGGCCGCTTCCTGGTAGCTTGCGCGCCGCATGAGGCGCCTGGGCGGACCGCTGCTGGCCTGCCTGCTCGCCGGGCCGCTGCTGCTTCCGGCTTGGACGGCCGACGACGCCATCGCGGCGATGCGCGGCCGCCTCCGGGCGCGCGGCTTCGGTGCCGAGGTCGTGTCCGGCCCCATGGTCGCGCTCTGGTCAAATGACGCGCCGGCCGACCCCCTCGCCAGCAAGCTCGGCCTGCCTACCTTGATCCGCCAACTGCCGCGGGGTGCCTACCTCGTCGTCACCGACGCCGGTGCGTGGTGGGCCTGGCCGAGCGGCGCCGACCTCGGCCCCCTCGCCGAGCCGCCCCTGCTCGACTGACGGCCTCGCGGGCTGGGCTGCCGCGCTCATCTTCCGCACCACCAACCCCGATCATGGTGCAGGCCTCAGCGGCGTCGCCATCCTCGACCGGCTCGAGCCGGATCCGCTCACGGTCGTCAAGACCGGCAACCGCGTTCGCGTCCGGCCAAGAGAGGGCGTCGTGGAGGTGCTGGACTAAGATCCTGTCTAGTCTGTCCAGATAGGACCGGCCGGTGGCGTGGCAGGTACAGGAAGCGAAGCAGAGGTTCAGCGAGCTCGTTCGGCGGGCGCTCGACGAGGGTCCTCAGGTCGTTAGTCGGCGCGGCGAGGACGTCGTCGTCGTGCTCGCCAAGAGCGAGTTCGATCGCCTCAAGGCGACGAAGCCCGGTTTCAAGCAGTTCCTACTCGAAGGACCGGACCTGAGCGTCCTCGACCTGACACGCTCAGACGAGCTGCCTCGGGACGTCGAGCTCTGAGCTTCCTCCTCGACACGAACGTCCTATCCGAATGGCAAAGGCCGGCGGGCGACCCGGGCGTTAAGGCGTGGATGACGGCCACACCCGACGACCTTCTCTTTATCAGCGTCTTGGCCGTCGGTGAGATCCGCCGCGGCGCCGAGCTCCTGCGTCGGCGCGACCCGACGCGGGCTACCACCTACGAC
>DASRFH010000151.1:0-73649 GCA_035651675.1 Chloroflexota bacterium
TGCTCGGCCTGTTCTCCCTGGTCACCCTGCTCGCCCACCGCCTCCTCGCCGGCCAGCCCCACCCCGTGCGCACCGCCGCCTGGTACACCAAGACCGAGGCCACCTTCGCCGACACCATCGCCCTGGTCCGCCGCCACTTGCCCACCACCACCCTTTTCCCCACTTCCCCCCGCCAGACCGGACATGCCGAAATCCCCGCCGCCGTCCTCGACGGCCTCGTCGACGCCTTCTGCTACGCCGCCTGAGGCGACGATACGATGGATAAAGTCCAGTCTACGGGAGCCTCCGTAGTGCCGTGCGTAGCTCAGGAGTTTGGCGTGCCACTCCGGGTCTCCGCCGGCTCGGTGCGCGTGCGACTCCCCGGCAAGGGCCATGCGCAGGATTGCCTCGCCGGCGGAGACACCATCCCCGATGACGGGAGCGAGGGCTTCCGCTTCCCGGAACAGGAGATCGTCGACGATGAGGTTCGTGTCACCCGGTTCGGTCATCGATCCTCCCGTCTTCGGTGGGCGGATCTTCCCCGCGAAGGCTCCGCAGGTGTTCCGTGATTTCCCGTTCCGCTCCGTTGGCAGTCGGTTCGTAGTATCGCGTCCCGATCAGGTCGTCCGGTAGGTATTGCTGGGCGACCCAATGACCGGGGTAGTCATGTGGGTACTTGTACGTCAAGCCGCGACCCAGCCGGCCCGCCCCGCTGTAGCTCGCGTCGCGAAGGTGTGCGGGCGTGCGCAGCCCCTTCCCCGCCTCCACGTCCTCGAGCGCGCGGGTGAGACCCACGTACGCCGCGTTCGACTTCGGGCATGACGCGAGGTACGCCACCGCCTGTGCGAGCGGGATCCGAGCTTCCGGGTACCCGACCATCTGGGCGGCCTGCGCGGCGGCGACCGCCACGCTCGTCGCGCGCGGCTCCGCGTTGCCGACGTCTTCGGCGGCCATCACAACGACGCGCCGGCAGATCGTGGGCAGGTCCATGCGTACCGAAACCATCCGGGCCAAGTAGAACAACGCCGCGTCCGGGTCGCTGCCGCGCACGCTCTTCTGGAGGGCACTCAGAAGGTCGTACTCGTCGGACTCCGAGAACGTGTGCATCTCGCGCCGGAGGCATTCCCACAGCAGCTCGCGGCCTACGGCGCGCCCGTCCGGCACGTCGGGCGCCGAGAGGACGGCTAGCTCCAGGGCGTTGAGCGCGGACCGGACGTCACCCGCGACCGCTGCCGCCAACTCCTCGAGCAGGTCCTCATCGACAACGGGGGAGTAACCCGCCAGCCCGCGTTCGCTATCGGTGAGCGCGCGCCGCAGTACGGTGAGCACGTCAGCTGCGTCCAGGGGCCGCAGCTCGAAGATGGAGGTGCGGCTGCGGATCGCCGGTGGGATCGTCAGGTAGGGATTCTCCGTTGTGGTCCCGATGAACACGACGGTCGCCCGCTCCACCGCCTCGAGAAGCGCCTCGACCTGCGGGCGGGTGAACCGGTGCACCTCCTCCACGTGGAGGATGAGACGCGCGCCCGGCCGCGATCGCGCGATCGCGTCCCGGAGTTCCTTCACGCCCGCGCTCACCGCGTTGACGGAGACGAACGGGCGGTTGGTCGCGCGCGCGATGACGTTCACGAGGCTCGTCTTGCCGGTGCCCGGGGGGCCGAAGAGGATGAGCGACTGGACGCGGTCCGCCTCGATCATCCGGCGCAGGACGCGGCCTGGCCCCACGAGGTGCTGCTGGCCGACGACTTCGTCGAGGGTCCGCGGGCGCATCCGCGCGGCGAGGGGCTCGCTGCTGCGGTCCTCGGCGAAAAGGCTTCGCATCCCCGTGCGCGGATCGATGCTCTCGTGCACGCCGAGAGGATACGGCGCGCAGCAGGCTGAGAGCGCGGTGCGGCGTGCTACGTGGGCCAGATCCCTCGGCTGTGCAGCGTCTTGCGCAAGCGCGCGTTCTCGTCGGAGCTGGCCGCCAACTCCGCGCGGTCGGCCGCGTGCATGGTGCGCAGCCGCGCCGCCTCACCGCGCAGCGCGGCCACCTCGGTTTCGAGGTCGGCCACCAAGCCGATCAGCGCGGCCTTCGTGCGGCTCTGGAGGCGCAGGCGAACGGCCGCGGCGGCGTCGTTCTCCGCGTGCCACCGGTCGAGCCACCTTCGGAGGTACTCGCGGTACGCGCCGGACTCGAGCGTCGCCGGCGCGCACCCGCACCGAGGCGCGAGCGCCTCCGCGAGGTCCGAGAGCGTGACTTCGCCGGTGTAGCGACCGCTGCGGACGGCGAGTTGGAGGTGGCGCTTGTACTGCCCCGCGTAGTAGGCGAGACGCTGGAGGAGCGGCTTGGCGTCGATGACCGGCATGCCGCCCTCACGCCACGCTGTTCTGGCGGGTCGCTACCGGACCCCCGGCGGTCGGCGAGCCGCTGGGCGTAGGGGTACGGCCGGTCCTTCGCCTTCGGAAACAGCGCGGTGATGACGGTGCGGATCGCGTCGTCTTTGTCCAACGAGCCCGCGTGCCATTCGGTCCGGATGCGGGTGCCCTCAGGGAGAATCTCTTTGAGGGGGGTGCGTCATAATGGTTTTAAGCCACCAACCACCACATCTTGTGCCTGGGCGCTGCCGTGGCGCTTTCAGCAACTGACCGGGTGGGCGACGCATTGCCGGTCTGGACGCCTTTACGCCTCGCCGCTACCGAGGACTATTTCCGTCAAGGACACGGGCGCCGTCCGACGTGACCAACCGCGCAACTTCGTGGGCGACCGAGTGCAGCGTTTCCTGCCGACCCGCGTCGTCCGTCTCACGCGGACACGGGGCCGCGGCCGGGTTCCCAGGTGATCAGCAGGTCGCGCCGCATCGTGCGCCAGCGGGGGGCGTAGCCCTCGGCGTCGCGCGCGAACAGCTCGTCGAAGCGGGCGGCGATCGTCGCGCGGACGGCGTCGGCGTCGACCGTCCCCAGCTCCTGCATGCGGTCGACGGCCAGGTCCAGCATCAGGTCCCGGGTCGGCTGCACGGGCCAGCGCCAGGTGCGCGGCTGGGGCAGGGGGAGGACCCGGACGTCCGGGAGGATGCCCATCTCCCAGAGGACCGCCAGCAGCTCGCGGTGGCCGGGCTCGGTGACCTGCGGCTCCCCGAACACGGCCTCGGCGATCGCCGCGCCGTGCGCGGGTGGGACCGGGCTCGACACCCAGACCACCACCCGCCGCCGCGCGGCCGCCTCCAGGCCGCGGACGAACGGGACGATGTCGCGCACGAAGTACGTGACGTGGCGCGTCAGCACGACCTCGCCGGCGACGTCCGGCTGCGGCCAGGCGGCCGCCACGAACCGGGCGTTGTCGATCCCCGCCCCGGCCGCCGACCGCTCGAACTCGGCACGCATCGCCGGCGACGGATCGACGTTGACCACCCCGCGGCAGCGGAGCGCGAGCGGCAGCCCGACGGCCCCGGCGCCGCCACCCACGTCCACGACCACGTCGTCGGGCTCGACGTAGGAGGCGAACACCTCCAGGTTGGCGTCGAGCGGGCGGCGCGGGTCGGCGGCCGCCCGCGGCGCCCGTGCCGCCCAGCGGTCGGTCCCCGGCGGCGGTGCGCCCCAGCGGGCACCCTGCCGGGCCATCTCGTCGAAGCGCGCCGCGTAGCTGTCTGCGGCCGTCATCACGCCCTCCCCGTCACGCGTCGCCGCGCCCGACGAGCATCTCCGTCGGCAGCCGCACGCCCTCCGGCGTCACGAACTGCGCCACCTCCTCGCGGATCGCGCGCAGGGCCTCCTCGCGCTGGGCGTCGTCGAGCTAGTCCAGGAGGTGGGTGAGGTTCGGGTGCTTGTCCACCCAGTCCGCGACGGCCTCCGCCGAGGCCATCCGACGGACCAGCGCCACCGGGCGGACGGCCACGTTCGAGAACCCCGCGTCGCGCAACTCCGCTTCTAACCGGCCCGGCGCGCCCAGGCGCGTGTGAGAGGGTGTGTCCGATGGTGGCGCTGGGAGGCCACCCGCCCGCCGGATAATCGCTGCCGGATCGAAGGTGCGCCGGTATGAGCGGTCCGCGGAGGGGCCGACCACGCGGCGAACCGGGCGCCCGGCCGCAGCGCCCGGCGTACCGCGCGGAGTGCCGCGCCCACCTCGGGGACGAACTGGATGCAGTTGGCCGAGATCGCCGCGTCGAAGCTCGCCGGGTCCGGGTCGAGCGCAGCCGCGTCCGCCGCCAGGGTCGTGATGTTCGTGACCCCGGCCTTGGCCGCCTCCTCGACCAGCACGTCGAGCATCGCCTGGGAGATGTCCACCGCCACGACCGACCCGCGCGGCCCCACCCGGCGCGCGGCGTCGATCGTCGTATCGCCGGTCCCGGCGCCGAGGTCCAGCACCCGAGCACCCGGCCGTAGCGCCGCTTCGTCGAGCATGGCGCCCAGGGCTGGGCCATTCAACCGACGCCGCGCCGGTGCTCCGTCGCGCCAGTCTTCCGCTGCTTTCCGCGACTCCCAGCTCGCCGTCGTCGTCGCCATGCGCGGCCCCCTTCCGTTCCAGGCGGACGAGCCGCCGCCTGCCGGAGGCATCATACGCGTGGCGCACCGTCGCGGTCTCAGGCGTTCGGGCGCCGTCCCGCACCATCCGCTCAGGAGGAACCGGGGCGGCAGGCCGTCGACGCTCATGCCCAGCCCACGCCCAGCACCAGCGCCGTCGGGCCGAGGAACCCGTCAGGTCCCTCGAACCGGCGCAACCCCTCGCCGACCTCGGCCCAGGCGGCCTCCCGCTCCTCCGGCGTGCAGCGCTCCAGCATCTGGTGGAACGCGCCGGCGGCGTCCTGGAGGAACGCCACGTAGTCCGCGGCCGACGGCAGCCGGATCGCGGCCTCGACCACGCGCGTGCGCACGTCGTGCAGACCCGCCGCGGCGTACGCCCGCTCCAGCAGGCCCGGCTCGCCCAGCGCGAACAGGCCCGGCTGGCCCGGCTCCGGCGGCCCGAGCCCGGCGCGGCGGCGGACGACCTGCCCCGCGACGAGGTTGGTCGGGTTCCGTTCGGCGGTCGAGAAGACGATCACCGCGACCGCGCCGCCCGGCTTCACCGCGCGCTTCATCCCGGCGAGCGCCGCGGCCGGGTTCGGCATCAGCATCACGCCCAGCCGGCACAGCGCGGCGTCGAACGAGCCCGCCGGCACGTCCGGAGTCTCCGCGTCCATCACGCGCGTCTCGACGTTCGCCAAACCCGCGCGCGCCGCCTCCTCGGCCACGTAGGCCAGGATGCGCGGCGACAGGTCCGTCGCGAGCACGCGCCCGCCCGGCCCGACCCGCCGCGCCGCCACGAGCGTTTGCCCGCCGGCCCCCGCGGCCACGTCGAGCACCCGCTGCCCGGGGCCGACCCCGGCCAGGTCCAGCAGCTCCTCGGTCGCGGCGTCGAGCCAGTCGGACAGGAGCGGCGACCACTTGTGCCACCCCGCCGCGGCCGCGTCCCACGTCGCCCGTTCGCGCGCCTTGAGCGCGTCGGTGTCCGGTCGTCGCTCCGCCATTCCGTCTCCTCCTGCCGTTCTCGTGCCGACGCGGCGCGGCCGGCGCCGGCCGCGCGACGCCCGAAGGACGTGCAGCGTACCAGGTGCGCGGGCGAGCGGCGTGCGGAGCCCGGACGAACCCCAGCAGGAGGTCGGCCAGCGCCTCCGGGGGCGGCGTCGCGGACAGAGCCTAGCCGGACGCCTTCACCCCGCACGCGACCACCGCCGGCATCGGGAGGGCCACGGCGTCGCCGTCGCGGTACGCCTCGGCTGCCTCGACCGCCGCCCGCTGGATGGCGTCGAGCGCACCCGGGTCCTGCGCCGCCAGCAGGGCGGCCGTGCGCACGGTCGCGTCCCGGATCGCCGGCAGCAGCGCCGCGCCGGACGGCAGACGCCAGGTCTGCGGCACCTCGACCACCTCGACACCGGCGAAGCCCGCGTCTTCCAGGACGCCGCGCGCCGCGGCGTGGTCGCCGTAGCGGTAGACTGGCGGCCCGGGAGGCAACGGCACGTCCGTCCGCCCATGGGTCTGGATCGCCTGGAGCGGGATGCCAATGCCGAGCGCCCGGTCGGGCGGCGCCCAGACCGCGAACCCGAAGCGCCCGCCTGGCCGGAGCACGCGGTGCGCCTCCGCGACCGCCAGCTCGGGGCGGGCCAGGTGCATCAGGCCGAAGGCGATCGTCACCGCGTCGAACGCGCCGTCCGCGAACGGCAGCGCCTGGGCGTCCCCCGCCAGGAACTCCACCCGCGGGAAGGCGCGGCGCGCCCGGTCGAGCATCGCGTCCGCGACGTCGAGCCCGACGGCCGACGCGCCCCGGGCCGCGGCGGCGCCGGCGACGTACCCCGGCCCCGTCGCCGCGTCGAGCAGCCGCACCCCCGGCGCCGCCGCGACCGCGTCGAGCAGGGCGGGGATCGACTGCTGCGTCACGTCGCCGACGGCGTCGTGGTAGGCCGCGGCGGCGCGCTCCCAGCCCGCCTTCTCGAACCTGCCGAACGCGACCGCGTCGACGGTGTGGTCGGTCACCGCGCTCCCTCCTGTTCCCCGGCCCGCGCATCCTACAGCGCCGACGGGGGCGCGGGCGTCACCGTTCTTGGCCGGATGCGCGCGGCCGCCGCGGCTGCCCCCGGGGCGCACGGTATGATGCGCCCTCCGGGCGGAGGACCGCTCGGCACTGAAGGAGGGGCGCACATGGCGACGACCGCGAGCTGGGCATCGCGGGAGGCGGCGGAGGGGTGGCGCGACCGCGGGCCGGAACGGCGCCGCGCGAACGGACCCGCGTTGGCCGCCATGCTCGACGAGGCGGGGCTGCGGCCGGGGATGCGGGTGCTCGACCTCGGCGCCGGGACGGGCGACGCGACGATCGACGCCGCCCGCCGGGTCGGCCCGACCGGGTCGGTCCTGGCGGTGGACATCTCCCAGGCGATGCTCGACGTGCTCGCCGAGGAAGCGGCCAAGGCCGGCGTGGCGAACATCACGACCCTGGCGGCGGACGCCGCAGCGCTCGACCTGGAACCCGCGAGCCTGGACGCGGCGGTCTCCGCCAACTGCATCCAGTTCGTCCCCGACGTGGGCGCGGCGCTGCGGGCGGTCCGCCGGGCGCTGCGGCCGGGCGCGGTGTTCGCCGCCATCGTGGTCCCGCACAGCGCGCTCAACCCCGAGGCCGTCGTCCGGCGGGCGGCCGGACTCCCGGCGCCGCCGCCCGAGGCGCCCAACCCCCAGCGCCTGGGTGCCCCCGGTCGGCTCGAAAGCGAGTTCCGGGCGGCCGGCTTCGCCGACGTGGCGGTCCGGTCGGTGGCGCACGTGAACAGCTTCCCGTCGGTGGACGCCTTCGTGCAGGGGCTGTCCAGGAACGCGAACACGATGCACCTGCTCGACCAGCTCGACGACGCGCGGCGAGAGCACGTCCTGCGCGCCGTCGAGGAGGACGTGGCGCGCTTCGCCACCCCGGACGGGGTGCGCTTCCCGTGGGAGCTGCTCGTCGGACGCGGCGAGGCGTGACGCGCACCCGTCGCCAGCGCGACCTGCCCCTCCAGATGCCTCGCACCATGGCCACCGACCCCCCCGCGGCCGTTGAACCTCGCCGAGTACGAGGCCGCCGCCGCGGCGCTGCTGCCCAAGGTCGCCTACGACTACATCGCCGGTGGCTCCGGCGACGAGGCCACGCTGCGCGGGAACCGGGCCGCCTTCGACCGCTGGCGGCTGCTCCCGCGCGTCATGACCGGCGGCGGGGAGCCGCGGTTGGCCACGACCGTGCTCGGCCAGACCCTCTCGATGCCGGTGCTCGTCGCGCCGACCGCCCTGCACCGGCTCGTCCACCCCGACGGCGAGCTGGCCAGCGCAGCGGCCGCGCGCCGGGCGGACGTCGTGTACACGATGAGCACCGTCGCCACCTACCCGATCGAGGAGGTCGCGCCCCGCGCGGGCGCGTGGTGGTTCCAGCTCTACGTGTTCCGCGACCGCGCGGTCACCCGCGAGCTGGTCGCCCGCGCCGAGGCCGCGGGTGCCTCGGCGCTGGTCGTGATCCGTCGACACGCCGGTCCTGGGCCGGCGCGAGGCCGACGAGCGCAACCGGTTCGCGCTGCCGGCGGGTGTCGCCTTCGCCAACTTCGCGCGGCCGGAGCACCGGGAGCTGCCGGCCGACGCCGAAGGTTCCGGACTCGCCAGCTTCGCGCTCGCCGCGGTGGAGCCCGCCCTGCGCTGGGGCGACCTCGACTGGCTCGCCTCGCTGACGCGCCTGCCGGTGGTGCCCAAGGGGATCCTCGCGCCGGACGACGCCCGGCTCGCGCTGGAGCACGGGGCGCGCGGGATCATCCTCTCGAACCACGGCGGACGCCAACTCGACTCGGCGGTGGCGGCCCTGGACGCGCCGCCCGCCGTCTCGGCCGCGGTCGACGGGCGCTGCGAGCTGCTGCTCGACGGCGGCGTGCGGCGGGGGGTCGACGTGCTGAAAGCGCTCGCCCTCGGCGCCCGGGCGGTGGCGATCGGCCGACCAATCCAGTGGGGCTTGGCCCTGGACGGCGAGAAAGGTGCGCTCCAGGTGCTGGAGTTGCTGCGCGCCGAGATCGCGCTGGCGCTGCACCTCGCCGGGGTGGACGGCGTCGCTGGGGTGGACCGCTCGCTGGTGGTCCCCAACGGACCCTTGGAGCCAAGGGCACCTACTTCTTCAGCCTGAGCCAGTACCTGTTCCCTGGACGGAAGCCCGCGGCGGCGCGACCTCGCGCCGCACACGCGCGGGAACGCTCCTACGCCGGATACTCCCGATCTCTTCCGCGCCGGCTTCTATCCCGGCTGGTGCGACCGCGATCATCGTATGCGGCCGCCCGCGCTGGGCGCGTAATGGGGAGAGCCTCCCCTATGATGCACCCCCCTTCGAAGAGGCCCGCGTCGTGCAGGCGGCGGATCGCCTCACCCCGCCCGTCAGTCGGGGCGCGGCAGCGTCACGTAGGATTCCTTCAAATCGAAGCGCGCCGCACCCGCCTGGTACAGCTCGTACGGGTTCCCGTACTCGTAGATGGGCGGGGAGGCGGACGTCACGTCGACCACCCGCGCCAGCCGGTACCGTTCCCCGCGCTCCGCGCACCGTTTCGCCAGGATCAGCTCAGCCACGGACATCGGGAAGCGAAAGGTGTGGCCGGGAGTCGCCTTCACCTCAATGACGACAGGTACCCAGCGTCCCTCAACGAACTCGAGCGACTCGATGTCGTGGTCGGCGTCGTCATCGCCTTCCTGGCGCAACCACCGCACGCGGCGCGCTGCGTCGGCCATCCCCGCCTCCTCCAGACGACGCACCTCGTGGCGGTACACGACCTCCTCGCCACGCTCGCCGTAGAGCCGGCGAAGCGCGTCCCGCCGTTCCCAGTCGTGCGGTACCCCGGGAGGCCAGCCTCCACCGACACGTGGACTGGTGACCTCGGTGCGGCCCACACGCACCGCAACCACCCCGCCCATGTCAAGCACTGGCAACGACCGGACGGGTGCCGCAGGAGGCGCCACAGTGGTCGAACCCGTCGCGCCGCCCGTCGCTGGAGGGGCCGCGCCCTCGACGGTTTCGGTATGGCTGGTAGGCTGCCCTCCCTCGTCTATCCGGGCGAGTAGATCAGCTGCGATGTCGGTGACACCCGGTGCGGTCTGGGACGGTGCCGACCCATCGTCGGGCGACTCCGCGCCGATCCGGCGCAGCAGCGCGCGCACCTCCTCGACGTCCTCGCGCGTGATGCCGAGCGACTCGAGGTAAGCCTGGCGGTCGGTCGGATCCGCGCGGTGGAGCAACAGGACGAAGTCCGCCCCCAGGTTCGGGTGCTCCACGTACGCTGCCACGTCGCGCCCGATCCGGTCGTAGTCGGCGGCGTTCGGCTGCCGGACGTACAGTACGCCTTCCTCCGGCACCAGGTACGTGGGCGCGGCCTCGTCCCGGAGGGTAGTGGCGGGAGGAACCGTCAAGCGCCGCTCGACGACGAGCCCGTCGACGATCGTCGGCGACAACCTCGCCAGGCGCCGCGCGTCCGCTTCGAGCGTCGAGCGGCTCACGCGCCCCACGACCGCCAAGAGGTAGGGCCGGGCACGCGCGAGGCGCCGCGCCAGCGTGCGGGATTCGTCCTCTAATGCGACGCCCGGCTCGCACGTCGCGCGGATGCAGGACGAGATCGGCCGCAAGCCAAGGTACCGCGCGACGTGGGTCCACGACTGGTCGAGGTGCGCGAAGGCAAGCAAGGGTCGCCACGGCGCGGCGATCACCGGATCATCTGCGTGGAAGACCGGTTGGTCGGGCTCGGCATAGCGAAATTGCCCGGCCTCCTCGACCACGATCGCGGGCCTGGTGGCGAGGGTTGGCCGCGCCGACGCGGCCATCGGGGCGAGCAGGTTGTTGATGCGGCGGGCGACCCACCGGGCGAACGCCGGCGCACGGGACACCGGCCGGCGGCCTGCCCCCGCAAGTTCCTGGGTCGGGTCCGGGCACTCGGCCGGCAGTTGGGCGAGCATGTCCACGAGGTCGGGCAGTTGGGCGTCGGCCACGCTGCGCACGCCAGCGTAGCTCCGGAAAGCGGGATCGGGCGTGGTCGCGGGGGGTGAGAGCGCGGGGAGGACGGCCCGCACCGCTGCCTCCTCGGCCTCCGGGACGACCCACGCCCGGCGCGCGGTGCGGAGGCCAGGAGCGCCCGAGACGGTCACCGGCACCCACTCGGCACGGCGCAGCAGGTACTCGGCGAACGATGGCGGACGGCTGATCCGGCGTGAGGTAGCGCAAGAGCGCCGAACGCAGACCAAGGTCGCCGCCTGGGAGACCTCGCTGCGCAGTGTGGACCACGACTCCGCGAGGAGGCAGAACAGCTTGAGCAGCCGCGGCCGATCGCGCTGCTCAATCAACTCGGACAGCCCGTGCAGCGCCACGGAATGCACCAGGCGACGTGCCCCGGTCCCGTGCACAGGACAGCGCCCCTCGGGCGCGATCGTGCGCACGTAGGCGCGCCAGAGGGTGGTCCCCCCGTGCGGGTGCTCGTCGGCCACCGTTTCCCAGGGGTGGCCGTTGTAGTCGTCGTCGGTGAGAACGCGCGGTGTCCGACGGACACCAAGCCACACCCAGAACGCTGCCCAATCGGCGCGCTGGGCGTCGACGACCTCGAGACTGGGCGGATCGGCCAAGAACCACGCCCCGGCCACGTTTGCGTACACCTCCTCGAGGCGACCGTCGTCGGTCCAGGGCGACGCGAGGTAGACCTCACCGGCCGGCCGCCACGCGCGCTTGCGACCGTTGCCGGCCGGACGAGCCGGAACCGCGACCTCGCCGCGGATCCCGTCGGGATCCGGCTCCGCCCGCCCCCGGGATTGGTTCCAGTAGTCGAACAGGTACCGCACCAACTCCGCGCGCTCGCCCGCGGACAGCCGCTCGGCCGCGTCCGGGCGTAAACGGGGAACGACCACGCTGCGGACGATCTCCGGTGCGTCATGGCCGCGGACGCCGCCGAGCACTTGGAGGAGCCGGTAGGCGCCGCTTTGGGTGCCGGTCGCGCCGTAGGCGTCGGCGTGGACCAGCCGGACGCTCACCGCGTGCGGCATCGAGCCGGTGACTTGCCCGACCCGGGCATGGAACGGACGATCCTCCGGCCGGACCCATGTGCCGTCCTGGGTCGGCACGCAGCGCGTCGCGCGCAGCGCCGCCTCGAACGCGCTGCGTTCGGTGCTGCCCAGCCGCTGGTGCCACTCCCATAAGTACGCGAACAGGGTCGCGTACGCGCTGGGGCCACCGGCGAGGTCATGGCCACCGAAAGTCCGGAACGCGTCCGCGAACGACAACCGCTGAGCGCCGAGCCCGGCCACGAACGCACCAACCTCGCCGTCGGCCTCGACGGCCTGCGAGGGGTAGTGCCGCCCGCGCCGCGCCAACTCGGCCTCGGGGAAGAAGCGGCGGAACAACACGCCGTCCACGGCGGCGCCCGGGGGCGGCAGCACGATCCCGGTCGGCGCGACCCAGCCGCCGTCCGTGGGGACGCAGGCGCAACCGGGCAAGCGAGCGACGACCGCGGCGCGGATGCGCGTCCCGATGCCGGTCGGTTCTCCCCCTGGGAGCAGCGCCTTCAGCGCGCCGAGCCCATCCGGCGCATGCGCCCGGAGGGCAGGTGCGACCGTGCCAACGACGTACTCCGCGACCTCCGAGGCCAGCCACTTGTTGTAGTCCGTGTCCTCGTCGATCGACTTGCGCGCGGAGTCGACGTAGAAGTCGCCGTGGACGAGGAAACGGAACCCACTCCGTTCCTTGGTGGGCAGGTACACGTGGATTGGGCGCGGCCCCGCGGGTGTATCGAGCGTGCCGTCCGCCGCGAGGGGAACCGCCACCGCGAAGCCGACCTTCTCGACCCGCGCCCAGGCCTTGTCGCCTAACTGATCGAGCATGCGCCGGTTCATGACCGGCCTCTTGGGTGCCTCGAACAGGAGCCAACACCTGTCTGTGGCGCCGGTCTGCTCCACGACGACCTCGCGTGCGTCGCCGATGCACCGCACGACCCGCTTGCACAGTCGCCAGAGGGGCTCGTCCGGCAGCCGGACTTCGATCTCGTCGACGGCCGTCAGGAAAAGCAGGAGGTCAGGCCGAACGTCTTCGCGCACGCGCGCCGCGGCGTCCGCGGGCGCAGTTCCGCTGCGGAAGGGCAGACGGATGACCGTCTTGAATCCGTCGTCGCACAGCAACTCATCCACACGGGACCGATCGGGCTCCGGCACTCTCGCCAGGTCGTAGGCGAACAAGAAGCGGGTCACCGGCAAAGGGGGCACCGCCGCCTGTCCGGCAAGGACGCGCCGCACCTCGCGCTGGCAACTCGTTCGGTCGAACCGGAAGCAGAACTCCCCCGAGAACACCTCGGGCGCGTCGGTCACCTCCATGACCGACTTGAAACCGATACCCTTGTGGCCGATCCCCTTGTTCGGGTTCTTGCGGCTCTCGCCCCACTGGCGGATGCTATCGACGTCCGCGTCGAGGAACGGGCGGCCATCGTTGGCCACGATGACGGCGGTTGACGTGACCTCGATCCGCACGCGCGCGCCCGCGTTCGGCCATGCCGGATCGTCCGTCGCGTCGCGGATGGCGTCGTGGGCGTTCTGCAGCAGCTCGAACAGATACCGGCCCCGGTAATCCCCCGTCGTGCGCTCTTCCGCATGCGCCAGCGCCGAATACACCTCGATGTGCTTCGGTAAGAAGCGCGGATTCAGGTTGTTGGCGAAGTACGCCAGCTCGTCCCGGCGGAGGTTCTCCACGAGCGCACGTCCCCGCGGGGACGGCGCGAACCTGACGTCGCCGGTCGCGAGCACGGACGGGATTCTACGGGGCGGGCGAACGGAAAACGAACCGCCACCCGTCCGGCTGCCCGAACGTTCCCTTCCGGCGCGTGGCCGGCGCACCGAGCACGGCGAGGCGGTCGTCTCGCTCGAGACGAGCCAGCATCTTCTTCGGGTTCGTGAACGGGGTCTGGTTCAACGCGAACGCGCGCAATGCGGCGTACCCCGCCGTGGTGCCGCAGAACTGGGCGAACAGCTCGTCCGCGTACGCTTCTGGGTCGTCGAAGCGCAGCAGTGTTGGCTGATGGACGCGCGCGTCCGAGAAACGGTAGGCGCCCGACCCGTCGATCTGCCGCATTGCCTCTTTCATCTTCTCCAGCCCGAGCGGGTGTTTGCTGGCGAACACGAGGTAGTAGTTCAGCGTGCCGGTCCTGCCTTGCATCTCGAAGGGGTAGACGTACCCCACCCCGACGGAACGGAGACGCTCCGTGTACAGGCGCAACACAGCGCGGCACTGGGCGGAGAACGGTTGGTGGTGATCGAGCGTCGTCGCCCACGAGCGGTCACCGAAGAGGCGGTCCAGCAGCCGCTCATGGTCGGCGGCCCCCTTCGCCCCGAAGATGCGCGCCGCTCCGTCCGCGTCGAGGTTGATCAACACCTCCGAGCACGGGCTACGGAGCACCTCCGCGACGAGGGAGAACGGCACGTCGCTCGCGCCGAACGGGTCGATGAAAACGAACAGCGGGTACTGTTGCGTGAAGAACACGGGCATCCGCCGCACCACCTCGCGCATGCCCGCCTCGAACTCCGAAGCCAGCACCGCAACCTTGATTCCGCGGGCAGACCCCGCAGCGGCGAGGCACTGCTGGAGGTTGGTGCGACGGTCGGCGTCCGGCTCGATGAAGACGCAGTGCACGTCCCCCGCGACCCACCGCGGCCCCAGCTCCGCCCTCGCCCGGCTGGCGGCCACGAGCGCCGCAAGCGGCGAGCCCAGCGCGGGGTTACGGTACTCGCCCGGTCCGGCGAACCCGTCGACGTAGAGGAGCGGTTGCCCACGACGCGTGGCGCCGAGCACGCGGAACCACGCGTCGAGGTAGCCGCTCAGGATCTCGATCTTCGCCAGCGTGTGCGGGTCCGCCTCCCAGACGGTCCCCATCTGCTTGGGCGGCATCCGTCGTCCCGCGGCGCTACGGCGCGGCCAAGCCGGTCAACGCGAGTTGGACCGCACCGGGGTTGTCCGGGTACTCCTCCCACGTGCGCCCGTCGAGGTCGCGGCCACCGGCCTTCGGGGTGCGACCACCCCACTGCTTGTGGAAGAACGCGACCCCCGCCGCCACGCAGCGGTCGCGCAGGTCGCGCACCCAGTCGGGGTCGCACGGCCGGTGGCCCGGGCCGCTCTCGCCGCCCGTGATGACCCACTGCAGGTGGTCGACCTCGAGCGACGGCAGCGGCCCCAGCAGCGGCTCGGCGCTGACGAACCGCACGGCGGCCGGCACCCGGCGCAGGCAGGCGTTTGCACGCCACGCGTAGCGGTCCAATTCGACGCTGGTGCCGGCCCAGACGTTCTTCGGCCACGGCAGGTGCGGCGCCAGCTTCTCCATCCGACGCGGACGCTTGGTCAGCACCTGGAAGACGTGCCAGTCCGCCCGCTCCATCGTCTCGAAGACGCGCACGATGAACGCGTCGGGAACGCTCTCATGGAACAAGTCGCTCATCGAGTTCACGAAGATCCGCTTCGGGCGCCTCCACGTGAGCGGGAGGGCGAGGCGCTCGGGCCACAGCTTCAGGTCGAACCCTTGCTGGAACGGGTGGCGCGGCACGCCGCGGAAGCGCTCGGCGAAGGCGAGCGCGTAGCAGTGGTCGCACCCCGGCGAGAGCTGCGTGCACCCAGTGACCGGATTCCAGCTGGCGTCCGTCCACTCGATCTTGCTGCTGCTGCTCACCCGGCCTCCGCGCCGGTCCGGATCAGTTGGCCGAAGTCGTGCTGTGCGAGTGAGGTCCGGTTGCTGTCACGGATCAACAGCGAGGCGTTCACGATCGCTAGCCGGTCTTCGAACCGCGGCAGCCGCGTACCGATTTGCTCGGTGTGCGGGAGGCACTCGACCACGAAGTGCATCATCTGCCTGCTGCCGCTGTAGAGCACCGGTGGTGCGAACCGAAGCTCGTAGCCGGTGGCGAGGGCGAATCCGTCCAGGACGCACGGGACATACAGCTTCAAGAGGCCCGCGTTGCCCTGCTCCCGGTGCGATTCGAACACCTCGGCCACGTTCCGGAAGGCGTCGAGGGAGCGCATCTCGTCCTCCAGACGCGCCGCGTGATCCTCCAACTCGCCTTCGTCTCGGTCGCGCAGGTTGACCGTCAGGAGCAAGACGAACGCGTGCCTGTTCTGGTGGGTGAACAGAGCGCGGATCGCGTCGAGGCGGAGCGAGCCGGTCCCGTGGTCGCGGGCGTTCACCAAGCCCCCGACGTAGTCGAGGTTCACGACCTCGTAGGGAAACTGGAGCGCCGGGCGCAGGTCGTCGCGCGCCAAGTACTCATCGATGTTGCCGAGCACCAGGTGGAACCCGCGTTCGAGCCGCTCCCGGAGCGCGTTCAGCTCCAGCATCTCCGCCGACTGCCGCAGTTCTGGCGTGTCGGCCGACTGCACCGCCGTCCAACGGCCGATGAATTCCCGCCAGGCGCGGACATCCAGCAAGTCCGGGCCGGGAAGCCCGAGGTACGCGAGCGGCTGGTCCGGGTAGTGTTCACGCCGGAACGCCTCGATGATCGATCGATCGAGTTCGCCGCGGACGTAGTCCTTGGCGACCGTGGAGGTGTCGGCCGTGAAGACGGCGTTCCCGGAGCTATCCACCCGCGATCCCACGCAGGCGCAGCTCCTCTGGGAGCCGGGCGACGATCTGTTGGTATGCCTGGTGGGACTCGCCGAGGACGGCGCGGGCGGCGGCCAAGAACGCCTGGGTCGCTACGGCGAGGTCGACCAGCACGGGCGCCGGGCGGGGGATGAGTTCACCCTGGGTGTACGCCGACCCGTCGGGCGGGTGGAGTGTCCCGACGACGGCTGCCGTCGAGACGGGACGGTCCCCCATGCGGGACGTGCGGCGGGTGGTGGGGCGCGTGGAGCGCGGCGGATCGGCCAGGACGGCGTGGGAGGCCGGGGCCTGGCGCGCCACGGCCGCCTCGACCTCGGAAAGGCGGCGCTCGGCCTCGGCGATGGCGTTCTTCACCTGCTGCTTGCGCAGGGCAGCAGCCTCCGCCCGCGCTGCGGGGCTCGCCCCGGTGAGGTCGCGCGTCCGGTTGCTTTTCGCTTTGGTGTTCGCTAGCTGCGTCTGGAGGTTGGCCAGTTGGGTCAGGGCGTCGCGGAGCGTCCGGTCGTCGTCGCCGACGCCACCGAGGGCTTGCTCGATCTCGTCGCACTTCTCGGCGATGTTGCTCGCCAGATCGAGCGCCCCCTTCTCGACCGACCAGCCGCGCGCACGAGCGACCGTGCGGACGTAGAACGAGCGGATGGCGTCGCGCACATCGCCCGCAGCCCCGCTCGGCTGGAAACCGCGGCGGTGGGTGTCCGGCTTCACCGAGTCGTCGGTGACGATGATCTCGCCGACGTACCACCGCAGGAGGCTCGCGTCGGTGACCGGGTCCGTGCCGCCGGCGAAGAGCGCGGGCTCCCCGAGCGCCATGCCCTTCACCCGCACGCGGAAGTTGTTCACCTCCCCCGCGCGCTCGTTGGCGCGCACGACCGAGGAGTCGGTGCTCTCCGCCAGCCAAGCGACGGCGACCTCGCGCCCGCCGGCTTCGAGCGGCACACGCTCCGGGGGCTTCACCTTCGCGGGGAAGCGCCGGTACACCGGCTCACCGTTCACCGTGACGTCGTAGGTCGTGGTCCACGGAACGCCGTCGAGCACACGTGCGAGCCCGTCGGCGTGCGGCCAGGCCGGATCGACCGGGACCGGGAGCGTGCGCGAGAGGTACTTGGTCATCGCGGGCTCGTCGAGCAGGTCGACGTAACGCTCCTGGACGTTGGAGAGCTTCACGAACGTGAAGTGGTCGTCGGCGTCCCACGGCGTGGCGTAGATGTGGAACCGCCCCTCCATCAACGTGCCGATGTCGATGCCGCTGTCGATCAGCTTCGTGATGTCGGCGCAGTCGATGACGAGCTTGTAGAGCTGGCCCGTGTCGATCTTCGTGGTGAGTATCACGATCTGCTCGCAGGCAGGCAGCCCGGACCAGATGCCGATGCCGCGGAAGCCGATGTACTCGTCCGGCTGCTGGAGCTTGCCGGAGACCGCGATCGACTTGGCCTGTAGGATCGCGGGGAGGTCCATCCCGATGCCGCGGTCGAACACCTCCACCGAACGGTTCAGCGGGTCGATCCGGACCTGGACGCTGTTGATCGGCGGACGGTGCGTCTCCCGGAAGAGATCGGAGTACGAGTCGATCGCGTTCTGGCAGTACTCCCGCAGGATCTCCGGAGGTTGGTAGAGGGCCCCGGTGATGGAGTCGAGCAAGAACGCGCCGACGTCGCGGATCGACCACTCCGCGGCGACGGACTGCCAGGCTGCGCTCAATCCGCTCCTCCCACGTGTTGGCGCCGCCGCCCCGGGGCGGTCTTGCGCAGAAGCCCATCCAGCCGCTCACGCACCCACGCGTTGATCGTGCGATCGCGGCTCTCGATCAGCCCGAGTTCGGCCGCGCGCACGAGGTCGCGCCAGACGTCGAGGTCCAACCGGACGCTGATGGGACGCCGGGTCGGGTTGGCCGACCGGGGGCGGCCGGCGCGCTTGGGCATCGTTCGCCACGCGCGCCGGGCTGCGAGGCTGAAATTCGTGAACTCGTCCCCGCCCAAAACCAAGGCGCGACCATCCTCGAGGAGGACAGCCAAGCGGTCCGCCGCGACGTCGCGCAGCACACCACGCTGCCCTGCGTCTGGCCCTTTGCGCACGCGCACCTTGTCCCCCGGCCGGTGCCCGTCGGGAGCGTCACCGGAACCCGCCATGCGCACCCCCGTGCGGTGGCGACTATACCAACGAGCCTAATTAAGTGCAACGCAAAAATAGATGCTGGCCGGTGCGCACAAGCCGCGGTGCGCAGCCTGCGGTGCACCCCGTGGTGCAGGAGGCCATCACGGGCTGCAAAGCCCCCGGACGCGCGCATTCCCGGACCACCCACGACGGGTCCCTCGTCGCACGAGCCGGCGACGAGGCATCTAGTCAGGCGACCGTGCGGCGCTGCTTCGGCGGCCGGATCTCCCCGACGGCGGTGCGGAAACCTCGGCTAGCGAGTGCGTCGTCGCAGAGGTCTGCCGCCCGCCAAAGCACCTTTCCGTTGTTGAGCACCGACATCAGCGCCTCCAACTGGAGGTAGTCCGAAGCCCGAAGCTCCGGGTACCGTCGGCGGTTGTATTCGAGGAACGGCAGGAACTTGCCGTTGAGGTCTTGCAGGTCCCACAGCCTCTGGCCGCCGTCGGGGTCGCGCTTCGGCTCCCGCAGGAGGTACTGCTCGTGCTCGCGGTAGATGTGCGTCCCCGGCACCGGCGTGAAGAGCATCGGGACGATCGAGCCGACTTTGTGGTGGACGTAAAGCACGCCGTCGAGGATGTCTGCGAGCGAGTCGTCGGGGAGACCGAACAGCACGAACGCGTTGATGTCTTCGCTGCGCGGCTTGAACCCCGCCTCGACGGCCGCCTCGAACGCTGCCTCGAAGGAGGCGGTCGAGGCGTGGCGCCGGTTCCACCCGAGCGTCGTCTCGAACTTGAGGGCCTCGAAGGGGAGGTGGATCCGGTCGAAGCCGGCGCGCTTCATCACCTTCAGCAGATCGGTCGTGAGGAAGCGAGTCTCGAACCCCTCGGGGGCGTAGAGGTCGAGCTTCATGCCGGACTCGATGATCCGCTCGAGCACCTCTTGGAGGTGGCCGCGTGAGACGAGGGCGTTGTCCTCGTAGAAACCGAAGCGCCGCACGCCGTACTTGTCGTACTTCTCCCGGATCTCGGCGAGGACGTCGTCGGGGTCCCGTGCGCGGACCTTGTTGGACCCGCCGTTGAGCGTGCGCGCCGCGCAGTAGTGGCAGTCCCACGGGCAGCCGCGCGAGGTGGTGACGATCGCGTAGGAGGGCGCCCGCTCGTACAGCGAGAAATCGGGCCAGCAGTCGCTCGCGGCGTGCAGCTCGCCGGTGAACACGACGTCGGCGCCCAGCTTCGCGGCCGCGTGCGCGGGCGCGACGGTGGGGTAGATGCCGCCGACGAGGACGGTGGCGTGTGGGAACAGCTCCCGGCACAGCGCGACCGCGTCGCGCGTGCTCTCCCACCAGTAGGTCATCACCGAGGTGATCCACACCTCATCGGGCGCCTCGGGGAAGAGCGCCGTCAGCCGCGCGCGGATGGCGTCCCAGCCGAGGCCGAAGTGGTAGATCGGCTTGGCCATGTCGTCGCGCCGCACGACCTGCGGCACGCCGCCCACCTTGCGGCGGCTCTTCGGCACGTACCCGCGCGCGTCCGTCTCCATCGCGTCGAGGAGGCGGACGTCGTAGCCGCGGTCGCGCATCATCCGGCCCAGCCGCAGGAGGCCGGCGGGTTGGCTCCAGCGCGCCCAGTACTGCGCGTCGTAGACCGGTGGGTTGAGGAGAAGGGCGCGGCGCGAGCCAGCGGGCACCGACGGCACGTCGAGCGTTGCGTCGGCGAGGACGCGCGCGGGTGGCCGCGTCACCGGCCGACCAGGACGGGCAGCTGCATCGTCCCCTTCACCTCCGACGGGGGCTCCCAGCCGCTCCGGGCGATGCTGTCGCGGAATAGGCGCGGGATGAGGCCGTCGCCGAGGAAGTCGAATGTGACGTCCCGGTGCTTGGCGTTCAGGATCGCGGACAAGCCCACCAACCCCATGTAGTCCCCGTAGGTGAGGCCGTTCTCGGCGCGGAGCGGGAAGAGCTTGCCGTTCTGCAGCTGGAGCGGGAGGTCGCGCAGGCACTCGGCGGGGGTCGGCTGGTAGGGCCACACGATCACCGAGCCCACCGCGCCGGTGATCCGGGTCATCAGCCGCGCGCGGCTCTCGAGGTCTTCGCCCCTGCGGCCGACGCAGATCCCGCCCACGAGCGCGTCGGTGCGCGGCACGAACCCGGCGGCGCGGCACCGCTCGGCCGCGACGCGGTAGGCGGCGACGATCTGCTCGTCGCAGGCCGCGGTCATCGGCTGGTCGCGGTCATCGGCGAAGCAGATCTGGACGTACCCCGCCGCCCGCATCAGCTCGGCCAGGTCTGGCTGGTCGACCAGGTCGGAGGCGGCGATGTTGCCGAGGGCGTAGAAGTTGAGGCCGAGCCGCGCGTCCCGGAGCGCCGCCAGCACCTCCCGGAAGCGGTCCCGGCAGCGGGAGGCGGGCGCGTGGTCGGCGATGGCGAAATGGTGCACCCGCTTCGCCGCCTTGGCGCGCACCTCCTCCACAAGATCCTCGGGCTCCCGGTCGGCGCCGAGCGAAACGAGCGCGTGGGTCGGGACGTGCGGGTACACCGTGAGGTCGGCCGCAAGGCGCGCGATGCGCGCCGGCAGCCCCGGAAGGAGGTCGTCGACGCCGGCGTGCGCACGGGCGTGCGCGGGCGCGAGCCGCGCGTACGCGCCGACGGCGACGACCCGCGCGGCGGGGAACCGCTGGCGCACCAGCCGCACGACCTCGGCCACGCCCTCCCACCAGGGGGTCACCTGGCACTCGACGTATACGAGGTCGGGCTGCCACCCCGCCTTCGCGAGCGCGCGCAGCTCGGCGGCGATCGCGGCGGCGGTGGGGCCGAAGCGCCACCGGTGCACGCGCTGGCCGTCAGCGTCGAGGATCTCGACGCGACTGCGGCGGAGGCGCTCGCGCGGGCGGTGGGCGACGGCGTCGATCAGCCGGACGTCGGAGCCCGCGGCGCGCAGGTGCCTGGCGAGGCGGAGCAGGAGCGACGGCTGCTGCCACTGCGCCCAGTTGAGGCGGGTGTCGTACACCGGCGGGTAGACCAGGAGAACCCGGTCCGCCGGTGCGGGCAGAGCCGTCTCGGCGTCGCCCGCGGGGCTGCCGGTGGTCGGCGCGCCGGTCACTCGCCCTCCGCCCTCGCGTCGTGCGGCGTCGTGGTGCGTCACCGCGATCGTACCACGAACCGGGCTTACGCCCGCGCGCTCGCCTGCGGCCGCCCAGGCGGCGGGCCCGCGGCGCGGGACCCACCTCCGGTGGAGTCGGACGCGTTCGCCCGCGCGTTGGTGCGGATCTTGTTTTGGAGCACCCCGAACAGGTACGCCATGCCGCTGGTCTGGTTGTTGTGGGCGTTCCGGATGTTGCTGAGTCGGTACTGCGTCTGCATCTTCGCGTAGTAGAGGAGCTGGATGAACGTCCGGAGCGGCATCCCGGACGCGCGGAACAGGTTGTACGCGCGCGAGGTGGTGGACATAAGGTCGGCGGCGTCGTTCATCTCGCGGGCGAAGTCGCGCATGTAGGCGAAGAGGAGTTGGTAGACGGGGTCCTCGGCGGGTTCACCGCCGGCGGCCGGCATGAGGGGCGGGGCATCGAGCGCCAGGAGCGAGCGCCAGTCCGAAACGATCCCGCGCACCCGGTCCACGTCCGCCTCGCACCCGCCCTGGGCCTCGAGATCCGCAGCCAGGTCGGCGACGACCCCCAGCCACAGGTTCCGCTCTACCTCCGCCCGACGCGCCGCGACGAGAAGGGTGCGTGCCCGGTCCCGTTCCGCGGTCAACTCCGCGACCTGACGCCGCAGGCGGGCGACGAGTTGCCGCTCGTGCGCCAGTTTCTCCTCCCCGAGGACCGGCGCCGTCGCCCCGGCCCGCCGCACGGGCGTAGGGGACCATGGATCGGCACCGTCGCGCCATGCGCGCACGTCGGCCGCCTTATCGGGGTAGTTCTTGCTGAGGTTCGCCGGCGTGGTGCCGACCCGCCGCGCGAACTCAGCGACCGACGGGCGCTCACGGGTGACCTGCAGGCGCGCGATCTCGGCGTCGATCCGAGCGGCGGTGTCGAGGCCGCCCACCAGCTTCTTGTTGGCCACTCTCCCAGCCCCGGTACCCAATAGTAGACGGTGATTATCACGTCCAGGCAGTGTTAACGTCAATCATCACGAAGCAAGCGTGCGGATAGCCCCATGCACGACGCCCGCCGGGGCTTTCGTTGGGTTCGTTTGGTTCGTCCGTCGTCCACATGGATCTTGTGGAGGGGGACGGCGTGCATAGAAACCGCCGTGGGGTCAGCCGGTGCATAGGAGGCCGTCGGTGCATACGCCGACCAAAGTGGTCGTGAACTAGGCGGCGGCCTGTTGCCCCAGACCTCCTGAAACCTGCTGCGCCTTCGTCCAGCGGTGGATCTCGTCGACGAAGAGGACCGTGCGCCCGCCCAGGCGGCGCCGCGCCGCGGCCGCCTCGACGATCTTGCGCAGCTCCGGCACGCCGGAGGTCACGGCGCTCAGCGCCTCGAAGTGGGAGCGCGTCATGCGCGCGACGATCTGCGCGAGCGTGGTCTTGCCGGATCCAGGCGGTCCCCAGAGGATCAGCGAGCCGACGCGATCGTTCTCGAGCGCACGGCGGAGGGAGCGGTCGGGCCCGACCAGGTGGTGCTGGCCCAGGAACTCGTCGAGCGTGCGCGGACGCATGCGCGCGGCCAGCGGCGTCCCGGGCGGGAACGCCTCCTCTGGCTCCGGGAAAAGGGCCCCCTGGAGACTCATCGCCACTCGAGCTCGAAGACGTCGGCGGCGTGTTTCGCCAGCCGCGTCCGGACCGACCATTCGTCGGGTGCGCTCCCGAGCAGCACTTTCAACGACGTGACGCCGCGATCGCGGATGCCGCAGGGCACAATCCCGGCCCAGTGCGCGAAGTCCGGGTCGACGTTGAGCGCGAAGCCGTGGCTCGCCACCCCGCCCGAGACCTTGACGCCGATGGCGGCGACCTTCTCGCCCCCGACCCACACGCCGGTGTAGCGGCCGTCGCGCTCGCCCACGAGCCCGAAGTCGGCTAGCGTCCGGATCAGCAGCTCCTCCACCGAGCGGAGGTAGGCGTGGACGTCGTTCCCGCGCCGCCGCAGGTCGACGATCGGGTAGCCAACGACCTGACCGGGCCCATGGTACGTCGCATCGCCACCGCGATCGACTTCGAATAGCTCTATACCGGCTCGTTCACGAGCCTTTGCGTCCAAGAGGACGCTCGCGAGCGAGCCGGAACGGCCGACCGTGTAGGTCGGCGGGTGCTCGAGCAGCAGCAGCGTATCGGGAATCTGGTCCGCCCGCCGCTGCGCGACGAGCTGCTTCTGGAGCTCCCAGGCCTCGGCGTAGGGGACGACGCCCAGCTCCAGCAGCCGGCCCGGGCTCATTCCACCGCGGCGGCGAGCTGCTCGCGCGCGTGGTACGAGCTGCGCACCAGCGGGCCGGCCTCCACGTGCGCGAAGCCGAGCGACAGCCCGTACTCGCGCAGCTCGGCGAACTCGGCGGGCGCGTAATACCGCGCGACGGGCACGTGGCGGGCCTCGCCGGTGGGACGCAGGTACTGGCCGATCGTCACGACCGAGACGGCGTGCGCGCGCAGGTCGCGCAGCGTCTCACGCAGCTCCTCCATCGTCTCGCCGAGCCCAACCATGAGGCCCGACTTCGTCACCTGGGCGCCGAGCTCGCGGGCAAGGCGCAGCAGCTCGAGCGAGTTGTCGTAGCCGCACTTCGGCCGCACGCTCGCGTGTAGACGACGCACTGTCTCGATGTTGTGGTTCAGGACGTCCGGCCGCGCCTCCATGACCGCCCGCAGCGCATCCCAGTTCGATTGGAAGTCCGGAATCAACACCTCGACGGCGCAACTGGGCAGCCGGGCCCGCACCCGGCGGATTGTCGCGGCGAAGATCGCCGCCCCGCCGTCCGACACGTCGTCGCGCGTCACCGACGTGATCACGACGTGCTTCAGTCCGAGCCGCTCCACCGCCCGGGCGACGCGGTCGGGCTCGGCCCAGTCGAGCGCGCCGGTCGGCTTGCCCGTCTCGATCGCGCAGTAGGAGCAGCGGCGCGTGCACCGATCGCCGAGGATCAGAAACGTCGCCGTGCGCGCGTCCCAGCACTCGCGCTGGTTCGGGCAGCGTGCCTCCTCGCAGACGGTGTGCAACTCGAGGCCGCGCATCAGGTCGCGCACCTCGCGGAAGTTCGGGCCGTCGTGGAAGGCGATTTTGATCCAGCCGGGCCGGCCCTCGGCCATCTGCTGTCGTGTGGCTGGCTTGTGGACGATCAATAGATGGCCATACCGGGGCCGAAGCCCTCGAGGCACCGCTTGACGCTCTGCATGAAACGCCCGGCCGGGAGCCCGTCCAGCACGCGGTGGTCGAACGTGAGGCACGAGTTCATCATCGACCGGATCGCGATCGTCTCCTCCCCCTCGATCGTCACGACGACCGGCCGCCGGACGACCGCCTCCATCGTCATGATAGCGGCCTGCCCGGCGTTGATGATCGGGTTCGACTTGATCGAGCCGAACACGCCGGTGTTGTTGAGCGTGAAAGTCCCGCCGCGGACGTCGTCGGGCGACAGCTTGCCCTGGCGCGCGCGGGTCACGAGGTCGCGCACTGCGCGCGCCAGCCCCGCGATGCTGAGCGCGTCGGCTTCGCGCACGACCGGCACGATCAGCCCGTCGTCGAGTGCGACGGCGACGCCAAGGTTGATTTGCCGGTGGACGACGACGCCCGGGTCGCCGCGCTCGTTCGCCTGGAACGCCGCGTTCAACATCGGGTGCTCGCGCAAGGCCTCGACCACGGCCTTGGCGACGAACGGCAGGTAGGTGAGCTCGAAGCCCTCGCGCCGCTGAAACTCCGCCTGGGCGGCCGCGCGGGCCCGTGCCACGCCCGTGACGTCGATCTCAACGCACAGCGTCACGTGCGGCTGTGTCGAGACCGCCCGCACCATATGCTCGGCGATCGCGCGGCGCCGCGGAGAGAGCGGCTGCCAGCCGACCGGCGACGGAGCGGGCGCCGGGCGCGGCTGGGGCGAGGGCTTCGGCATCGCCGCGCCGGGGGCCGCGGCCGCCGGCGCCGGGGCCGACGGAGCACCGGACTTCTCGATGTACGCGACGATGTCGTCCTTGGTGACCCGCCCGCCGAGGCCGGAGCCCTTGATCTGGCGCAAGTCGACGCCGTGCTCTCTGGCGAGCCGGCGCACGAGCGGCGACGTGCGGGCGACCCCTTCCGATGGCTCCGCCGCCAGCGCAGGCGCGTCCGTCGACGCGGCCGCCACCGCCACTGGCTCGCGCCTCGGGGCCTCACGTTTCGGCGGCTCCGCCGTCTCGTCCCCGTCGAGCTCGGCGATGACCTGTCCGACCGGAACCGTCTGCCCCTCGTCGGCCGCGATGCGGGTCACGACGCCGGCGGCCGGCGAAGGAAACTCGACGTTCACCTTGTCGGTGATGATCTCGACCAGCGGCTCGTCCTTGGCGACGGCCTCGCCCACTGCCTTCAGCCAGCGCCCGATAGTCCCCTCGGTGACCGATTCACCTAGCTGCGGCATGGTGATCGTCGTCGCCACAGTGAGAGGACCTCCTCCAGGGATTATCTGCGGAGGAGCAGCTCCACCGCCTGGGTCAACTGGACGTCGCGTTGGTTCGCCAGATCGGCCGGGGTCGTGTCCACGACGACGTCCGGCGTCACCCCTACGCGGTTCAATTCTGCACCACGCAGGCCGGAGACGACGCGGTTGGTCGCGATCTCGATCGCCGAGCCATCAGGCAGCGGGAACATTTGGCCTGTCGAGACGCAGCCCGCGGTCTTGGTGCCGACCAGTGTGCCGGAACGGTGCTCCTTCACCGCCGAGGCCAGGATCTCGCCGCCCGAGCCCGTGCCGCCGTTGACCAGCACGGCGAGCCTTCGGCCCTTCAGCCAGTAGTTGCCGTCGGCATAGAACAGTGTGCGATCGCCGGTCTGGCTCACGCCCTGAAAGAGCGGACCGTCGGGGACGAACCGGCTCGTCACCTTCGTGACGACGTCGAGCTGGCCGCCGGCGTTGTCGCGCAGATCGACGATCAACGCAGTCACGCGCTGGCGGTCGAAGGTCCGCAGCGCCGTGTCGAGCTCGCCGGTCAGTGGCTCCGGGAAGCCGTAGAACTTGACGTAACCGATGTCGCCGTCGAGCACCTCCGAGCGGAGGACTGGCGCCGAGACGGAGCCGCGGGTGACCGCGATCTGGATCGGCTGGCTCGATCCGAGCCGGGTGATGCCGAGCGTGGTCGCGGTGCCCTCGGGCCCACGGACCATATTCACGACCTGTTCGAGGCCGAGCCCCTTCAGATCGGTCCCGTCGACCGAGACGATCAGGTCGCCGGCCCTCACGCCTGCCTTTTCGGCCGGGCTGTTCCGGAAGACCTCCACGACGGTGAACTGGTCCTTGTCACTCACGCGCCGGAGCAGCACGCCGATGCCGCTGAATTTCGTCGTGCCGTTCAACCGCTGGACCTGGTCCTGGACCTGCTGCGGCGTCAGGAACCCGGTGTGGCAGTCGTCCAGGCTGTTCGCCGCGCTGCGGATCATCTGGTAGGCGAGCCACCCGGGCTGGACTTTCGAGCCGCTGCGCACCGCCGCGCGTACGAAGCGCTGTCGGAGCGCCTGCGTGCTCTCGGTCAGCACGCCGGGCGGCGTCTGGTCGGCGTCCTGCGGCGGAACGCCGGCCTCGGCCAGCGCTTCCCAGGCGCCCTTCTGGCTGGCCGCGACGAGCTTGCCGAGGTCGGCCCCCTCGACGTAGTTCTCGTTCAGCAGCGTCAGCGCCCTCGCCAAGGTATCGGCGCTCTGCTGGACCGATGGCTGGCTGGCGGCGGCGCCGCGCGTGGTCGGCGCGCCGCCGATACTCGGCGCCGAGTCGTCGAACGGATCGCAGGCCGACAGCAGGCTCGCCGCGACGAGGCCGATGCTGAGCAGCCGGGCGCCCTTCAAAACCCACGCTCCACGAAGAGCCGAGCGACGAGGTTGTCCACCGGTGCGTAGTCGTCGGTCAACACGATCTGGCGGCCGGTCGCAAGGTACTCCTTCAGCGTCGCGTCGTCCATTATCCCGGTGAACTTTTCACGCTTTGTCGTCTGCCCGACGAACTCCCGGAACGACTCGAGGTCGAGCGCCGTCGGCGACGCGACCGCGATGTACGTGCTGGCGCCCGTCCCCTCCCACGCCTTGCCGAGTCCGAACAGGTAGACGTGCTCGAACGACCGCTGCAGCGTTCGAAGGTAGGCCGCCAGGAACTCGCCGGTGTGATAGTTGTCGATGATGTTCGTGAGCAAGATGCCGTCGTCTTTCATGGAGCGGCGGACCATCTGATCGAATTCGAGGGTGGTCAGGTGCCATGGCACCGACAGGTCGTTGAAGGCATCGCCGTAGACCAGGTCGTACTTCGCGACGGGCGCGTGCTCGATGAAGAAGAGCCGCGCGTCCTCGTTGTAGGTCTGGACCTTCGTGTCGGCCGGCAGTCCCAGGTAGTCGTGCGCGGCCTTCGTCACCGCCGGGTCGATCTCGGCCACGTCGGCTTCGGCACCCGGGTAGATGGTCGTTAGGTACTTCGGGAACGTGTAACCGCCGCCGCCGATGAAGAAGGCGTTGAACGTCGGCTTGCCGTGGACGTGCCATTCGGTGACTTCGTTGTAGACGCGCTCGTAGCCGTAGCCGATGAACGTCGGATCGTCCGGCGCGACGTACGAGTGGACCAGGTGGTCGAGCACAAGCGCCTTGACGGGCTTGCCGTCGACGACGTTGTCGCTGACACGGATGCAGTAGTAGCTCGACTCGACCAGGCATGGCGCCGCGTAGGCGTCGCGGGTCATCCACAGGTAGCCAGCCAGGACGACCGCCACCCCCACTAGCACGCCGCGCGGCGGCGTCCGCCAGAGCTGGCCGACGACCAGTCCCATAACCAGCAGCACGAGCCCTACCACCCAGACGATCTGCCGCGTACCGAGCGCCTCGATCAAGTAGAAGCCGGTCGCGAACGTACCGACGATCGCGCCGACGGTCGAGACGGCATAGATCCGCCCGACGATGTTGCCGGTGCGTTTGAGGTCGAGCAGCGAGAGCTTGATCACGACCGGCGATATCGTGCCCAGCAGGAACGCCGGAACGAAAAAGATCGCGGCCGTGTAAACGACGATCTTCTCGACGAGCGTGACGCCGGCGGGCATCACGTACGACACGATCCAGCTCGTCGTCCACAACATCGCGAGCGATGCGATGCCCGAGAGCAGGAACAGGATGCCAAGGGTCGTGCCCGAGGCCCATCGATCGGCGATGCGGCCGCCGACGTAGTTGCCGAGCGAGATCCCGGCGAGCACCACGCCGATGATCGAGGTCCATGTGTAGAGCGAGACGCCGATGTACGGCGCCATGATCCGCCCGGCGATCAGCTCGATCACCAGCGAGCAGAAGCTCGCGACGAAGACGACCGTGCAGGCGACGAGGGGGTGCGAGATCCGCATCGGGGGTGGCGCCGGCGATTCTAGGCCTCGCAGGTGAACCACTACAATCGAGTGCAGCAACCCGCGGTGGGCCCCGAAGGGGCCTCACCGCACCCTACCAGGGGCAGATGTCCGAAACATCCGTGCGACGGCCCGACCCAGCCGACGCCTTCTCCTCCGTCGACGAGGTCGAGCACACGCTCGCGAGGTACCAGTACATCGCCGAGCCCGGGCTCGCGATGGCGGTCTTCCTCTCGCTCAAGCTCGGCAAGCCGCTGCTGCTCGAAGGCGAGGCCGGCGTTGGGAAGACCGAGATCGCCAAGGTGCTGACTGCGGCGCTCGGCGCCGAGATGATCCGCCTCCAGTGCTACGAGGGGATCGACGTCGCGAGCGCTGTGTACGAGTGGAATTACCTCCGGCAGATCCTCTACTTGCGCGCGGCTGAGACGAGCTTGAACGGCACCGGCGACACCTCGCGGGAACGGCTGCGCGAGGTGTTCGGGCCCGAGTTCCTGCTGAAGCGGCCGCTGCTCCGCGCGCTCGACGCGGGAGCGAAGCCGGTCGTCCTGCTGATCGACGAGATCGACCGGGCCGACGACGAGTTCGAAGCGTTCCTGCTGGAGCTGTTGTCCGACTTCCAGGTGACCATCCCCGAGATCGGCACGATCGAAGCGGCGCGCATCCCCGCCGTCGTGATTACCTCCAACCGCACGCGCGAGATCCACGACGCACTCAAGCGGCGATGCATCTACCACTGGATCGACTACCCCTCGGTCGAGAAAGAGCGGCGCATCGTCGACGCGCGTGTCCCCGAGCTGCCTGGCCAGCTCGCCGACGAGGTCGTCCGCTTCGTCCAGAGCCTCCGCTCGCAGGACCTCTACAAGCTGCCCGGCGTCGCCGAGACGCTCGATTGGGCACGGGCGCTCGTTGCCCTCGGGCAGCGGGATCTCGACGAGCGGGTGGTCGTCGACACGCTCGGGTGCCTGCTGAAGTACCAGGAGGACCTGAAGGCGCTCGAAGGCGAGCCGCTCAAGCGGCTCGTCCAGAGCGCGCGGTCGGGCTGACCCGTGGCATCGCCGTGGCTCTCCGAGCGGCCGTCGGTCTCCGGCGAGTCGCTCGTCCGTAACGTCCTCGTCTTCGGGCGGCTGCTTCGCTCGGCCGGCATCCCGATGAGTGCCGGCCGTGAGATGGAGCTGCTGAGCGCGCTCCGCCTCGTCGACCTCGGCAGCCGCGCGCGCGTCTACCAGGCTTGCCGCGCGATGCTCGTCAGCCACCGCGACCACGGCCCGATCTTCGACCAGGCGTTCGACCTCTTCTTCGGCAGCCTTTCCACCCGTCCACCCGAGGACGGCGAGACGGTCGAGCACCACGCCGTCGCGCCGCCGCCCGACCACGCCGACGAGCTGCCCCAGGTGGAGGGCGGCGACGAGCGGGCGCTGCGTATCGACGAGAGCGTGGCGCGCAAGGAGACTGCGCCGTCCGACGAGCAGGAGCGCGAGACCGAGGAAGGCGAGGAAACACTCCAGGCCCAGACCTACTCGGCGGTCGAGATCCTACGGGAAAAGGACTTCGACGAGTACTCGCCGGACGAGCTCGCGGCGGCGCGTGAGCTGATGCGGCAACTCCGGCTACGTCCCGGAGTGCGGCGCACGCGCCGGATGGTCCGCTCGCCGCGCGGCGACAGCCTCGACATGCGCCGCATCGTCCGGACGATGCACCGGACCGCCGGCGAGCCCGTGCGCCTGCACTGGCGCGAGCGGAAGGTCAAGCGACGCCAGCTCGTCCTCCTCTGCGACGTCTCGGGCTCGATGGAGCGCTACTCGCGGGTGCTGCTGCAGTTCCTCCACGCGGCGCGGCAGGGGCTGAACGACGTCGAGGTCTTCGTCTTCGGCACACGCCTCACGCGCGTCACCCGTGACCTGGCGCACCGCGACGTGGACGCCGCGCTCGAGCGGATCGGCCAGCGCGTGCTCGACTTCGCGGGTGGCACCCGCATCGGTCGCTCCGTCCACGACTTCAACCGGACGTGGGCCCGGCGCGTGCTGGGCCACGGCGCGGTCGTCATCGTCATCTCCGATGGCTGGGACCGCGGCGACCCACGCATTCTGGCCAGGGAGATGGAGCGGCTCCAGCGCCAGTGCTTCCGCCTGCTCTGGCTGAACCCGCTGCTGGGCCTGCCGGAGTACCAGCCGATCACGATCGGTATGCGTACGGCGCTCCGGTACGTGGACGACTTCATGCCCGCGCACAACCTGCGCAGCCTCGAGCAAATGGCCCGGCGGCTGACCGAGCTCGAGGCGAGGAGGCCCGTGCGCCGGCAAGTTCCGCACCCGGTGGCCTGACCGAGTTACCCTTGTGCTTCCGAGCGCAGCGACGAGCTCTCGCCGGTGGCGGCTTCGCGTGGCGCACGTCTTCCGCCACAAGGCCGAGCTCCCTCGTCGCCGTGCTCCTCGGAACGACGAACCTGCGGGGATAGTGTGACAAGCATCAAGGGCCTCGCGGAGATCGTGCTGTGGGTGCACGACCTGGCGAAGGCGCGCCAGTTCTACGAAGGCGTGCTCGGTCTCGAGGTGATGTCGGATCGCCAGAATCCGGTCTTCCTGCGCGCCGGCGACCCGGCCGTCGGCGTGCCACAGATGGTGGTGCTCGTTCAGCTCCCGACGGACGCTGGCGCGTTCCAGCGGCCGCGTACGCTCCACCACCTGGCCCTCGAAGTGGCGCCCGAGGACTTCGACGCCGAGAAGGCCCGGCTCGAGCGGCTCGGATTCCAGCTCCGCTCGGGCCAGCACCCGGTGATCCCGTCGCGCACGATGTACCTGGACGACCCGGAAGGGAACGAGGTGGAGCTGATATGCGCATTGCCCAGCTAAGGCTCGCCGGCGGCGAGGTGCACGCCGCGCTGGTGGTCGGCGACGAGGTGGTCGACGTCGCCGACCCGGCGGCCGGCCTGACGGGCACGGCGGACTTCCTGGACCGGTCGGTCGAGACCCGGCGCACGCTCCCGGAGCTGCTGGGCCAACGGCTGTCGGCCGGCGGCGGCGCGCGCTGGCTGGCTGAGCCGCTGCTGGCCGGCGAGGAGGTCCGCGGCGCGCGGCTCACGGCGCCGATCACGCCGCGCGACGCCTGGGGCTGCGGCGTCACCTACAAGCGCAGCGCCGAGTTCCGCGACGAGGAGACGACCGGGACGGCGACCAGGGGCATGTACGACTACGTCTACAGCGCCGAGCGGCCGGAGATCTTCTGGAAGGGGACCGCGGCGCATTGCGTAGGCCCGTTCGAGCCGATCTCGATCCGGCGTGACTCCGAGTTCACCGCGCCGGAGCCGGAGCTCGCGCTCGTGCTCGACCGGAACGGTGGTCTGGTCGGCTTCACCGCCGCCGACGACGTGTCGGCGTGGGACATCGAGCGCGAGAACCCACTCTACCTGCCGCAGAGCAAGATCTTCGTCGGCTGCCTGGCGATCGGTCCCGTGATCGTGACGCCCGACGAGGCCGGCTCCGGGATGGACCTGGAGCTCCGCTGCCGGATCCTGCGGTCCGGGCAGGCGATCTTCGACGGCTCGGTCAACACCTCCCGTATCGGCCGGAGCTTCGACCAGCTGATCGAATACCTGACGCGCGACAACGCCATCGGCAACGGCACGATCGTCTGCACCGGCACGGGCGTGATCGCCGAGCGCGAGCACGCGCTGCGGGACGGCGACGTCGTCGAGATCACGATCGACAAGATCGGAAGGATTGCTAACCCGGTCAGGAAGCTGGCATAGTGTTGCCTGCGGGACGAGAAGGCGCCTCGTTATCCAGAGAGACGGGCCACCGGCTGCAAGCCCGTCGCCGAAGGCGCAGATAACCACCCGCTGCCCAACCGCATACGCGCGTCCAGAGAGCGGCGCCCCGTGCGCCGAACTCGGGTGGAACCGCGGGGTGGCCCCTCGTCCCGAAATCGCTTGAAGGGGAACACCCGCGTGAACGACCTGGAGCGTATGCGGCATTCGGCGGCGCACGTGATGGCGAAGGCCGTCGTCGACATGATCCCGGGCACGAAGGTCGCCATCGGCCCGCCGATCGAGGACGGCTTCTACTACGACTTCGCCATCCCGCGCGAGCTCACCCCCGACGATTTCCCCGAGATCGAGCGGCGAATGGCCGAGCAGATCAAGGCGAACTACGCGTTCGAACACGACGAATGGCCGGTCGCGAAGGCGCGCGAGCACTTCGACCGGCTGGGCGAAAAGTACAAGGTTGAGCTGATCGATGATCTCGTCAAGAACGAGGGTGTCGAAAAGGTCGGCATTTACAAGCACGGCGACTTCCTCGACCTCTGCCGAGGTCCCCACGTCGCTTCGACCGGCCAGATAGGCCCCGTCAAGCTGCTGCGGACGGCCGGCGCCTACTGGCGCGGGGACGCCAAGCGCGAGCAGCTCACCCGGATCTACGCGACGGCCTGGCCGACGCAGCGGGAGCTCGACGCCTACCTGGAGCGGCTCGAGGAGGCGCGCAAGCGCGACCACCGCCGGCTCGGCCAACAGCTCGAGCTCTTCTCGTTCCACGACGAAAGCCCCGGCAGCCCGTTCTGGCTGCCCAACGGGACGATCCTGCGGCAGACGATCGAGGACTTCGTCCGCGCGGAGCACCGCAAGCGCGGCTACAAGGAGGTCCGCACGCCGGTCATCCTCGACCGCTCACTCTGGGAGCGGTCTGGCCACTGGAAGCTCTACAAGGGCAACATGTTCGTTACGGAGACCGAAGAGCGCGAGTACGGCATCAAGCCGATGAACTGTATCGGCGCTTACACGATCTACGGCGAGAAGCTGCACTCCTTCCGCGAGCTCCCCCTCCGGCTGGCCGAGCTCACCGGCGTCCTGCACCGCAACGAGCTCTCTGGCACGCTGGCCGGCCTGTTCCGCGTGCGCCAGTTCGTGCAGGACGACACGCACATCTTCGTCGCGCCCGACCAGCTCGCGGACGAGCTGGCGCGCGTGATGGACTTCGGACTCTTCATGCTGCGCGCCTTCGGCTTCGAGGAGTTCAAGGTCGGCCTTAGCGTGCGCGACCCGGCGAACAAGGAGAAGTTCTTGGGCGACGACGCGCATTGGGAGAGCGCCGAGTCGGCGCTGCTCGAGCTGTCGCGCTCGCGGGGGCTCGAGCCCGACGTGATGTTCGGCGAGGCCAAGTTCTACGGGCCGTCGCTCGACATCCATCTGAGGGACGCGCTCGGCCGCTACCACCAGTGCACGACGATCCAGATCGATTTCAACGCACCGGAACGCTTCGACCTCGAGTACATCGGGTCGGACGGCCAGCGGCACCGGCCGATCGTGATCCACCGCGCGCTGATCGGCTCCTACGAGCGGTTCATCGGCGTGCTGACCGAGCACTACGCCGGCAATTTCCCGGTGTGGCTCGCGCCGCTCCAAGTGATGGTGCTGCCGATCGCGGATCGCCACGCCGAGTACGCGAACAAGGTCGCCGAGCAGCTCGCCGCTGGTGGGCTGCGCGTCGAGGTGGACGACCGGCGCGAAAAGGTGCAGGCGAAGATCCGCGACGCTCAGCTCCAGAAGGTGCCGTACATGCTCGTCGTGGGCGACCGCGAGGCCGACGGCGGCACGGCGGCCGTGCGGCTGCGCTCGGGCGAGAACCTGGGCCCGATCCCGGTCGAGCGGTTCCTGCGAGAGGCGAGGGCGCTCGCGGATAGCCGCTCTTTGGAGCTCTGGCATGCGCCGGCGGGGGTCAGCGCCTGAGGGTGGCCCTCGCCGAGCATGGTGTGCGTCCGGAGGACGCACACCGTTTGTCGACCGCCGTTAGCTCGCCCACCTGATCATGCCTGGCTCCGGGATCGGGGCCAGGCTTGGGTGCGAGGGGCGCACACGGACGGTGAAGCCCCGCCGGCCGCTCGAGTCCATGACGAGGGTGCCCCGGAACCTCGCGCACCCGCCCTTGACGCCGTCGGCTGTCATCTGGACGCCGGAGCCCTCGGCGATCTGCCCGTTCGGGTCGATCGCACCAGCGTACAGCTCGACGAGCACGTCGTCCGGACCCAATGCGCCAAGCTGCACCGTCGCCTCGACTTCCATCTTCGAACCAACGGTGACGTCGCCGTTTCGTCCGTCCGACGTCACGTCGAGGACCCTCACGTCGCGCCACGATTCGGCGACCCGCCGCTTCCAGGCCGCGAGCTCGCGTGCCTCGCGTGCCCCGTCGGCGGACAGCTCGGCGTAGCGTGTCATCGCCGGGGCGTACGCTTTGGCGCAGTACTCCTGGACCATCCGGTGGGTCGAGAAGTACGGCGCGTTCGCCGCGATGGAGGTCTTCATCCGGGCGATCCAGCCGCGCGGCAGGCCGTCCGGTCCCCGATCGTAGAAGAGCGGCACCACGTCCTTCTCGAGCAGCTCGTAAAGCGCCCGGGACTCGATCGTGTCCTGGTAGTCGGGGTCGGTGTACTCCTCGCCGCGGCCGATCGCCCAGCCGAGCTCCGGGCTGTACGCCTCTGCCCACCAGCCGTCGAGGATGCTCACGTTCAAGCCGCCGTTCAACGCGACCTTCATGCCGCTGGTACCGCTCGCCTCGAGCGGGCGGCGGGGGTTGTTCAGCCACAGGTCGACGCCTTGAACGAGCTGGCGAGCGACGTCGATGTCGTAATCCTCGACGAAGACGATCCGGTTCCCGTACTCGGGGCGGCGCGCCTCGTGGATGAGCTGGCGGATGGTCTCGCGGCCGGGCACGTCCTGCGGGTGCGCCTTGCCGGCGACGATGATCTGCACCGGTCGGTCGCGGTCGCCGAGGATCCGCCGCAGCCGCTCGGGGTCGCGGAAGAGCAGCGTCGCGCGCTTGTACGTCGCGAAGCGGCGCGCGAAGCCGATCGTCAGGACGTCCGGGTTGAGCAGCTCACCCGCCTGGGCGATCTCGGCCGCGGGTGCGCCGCGCTGCTCGGCCTGGCGGCGCAGGCGCTCGCGGGCGAACGAGACGAGCCGCTCGCGCCCGCGTTCGTGCGCCCGCCACAGCTCTTCGGCAGGCACCTGGAAGATGCTCTGCCAGACCTCGCCGTCCGACGGCTCCTCGCGCCACTCCGGCCCGAGGTAGCGGTCGTAGAGCGGCTCCATCTCCGAGCCGGCCGCCCAGAAGCCGGTGTGCACGCCGTTGGTGATCGCGCCGATTGGCACCTCGTCGACCGGCAGCTCCGGCCACACGCCTTGCCACATGCGCCGCGACACCCGGCCGTGCAGCTTGCTCACGCCGTTGACGTGCTCGGCAAGCCGGATCGCCAGGACGGCCATCGAGAACGGCTCCTGGCCGTCGAAGGGGTTCTGGCGGCCGAGGCCGAGGAACTCGTCACGGCTCAGGCCGAGCTCCCCGTACCAGCGCCCGAAGTACTGGTCGATCAGCTCGGGGCCGAAGAGGTCGATCCCGGCTGGGACCGGCGTGTGGGTCGTGAACACGTTGCCGGCCGCGGCGATTTCGCGCGCCTCGTGGAACGAGAGCTTCTCGCGGGCCATCAGCACGCGGATGCGCTCAAGGGCGAGGAACGCGGCGTGGCCCTCGTTCATGTGGCACACCGCCGGTTCGCGGCCGAGCGCCGCCAGCGCGCGCACGCCGCCGATACCCAGCAGCACCTCCTGCCGAATGCGCATGTCGAGGTCGCCCTGGTAAAGGCGCGTCGTCACCTGGCGGTCGTGCGGCCCGTTTTCCGGGACGTTGGCGTCCAGCAGGTAGAGCGGCGCGCGGCCGACGTCGATCCGCCAGATCTGGGCGACGCAGCGGCGGCCGGGGTACTCGACGGAGACGGTGAGCGGCTGGCCGTGCGCGTCACGCTCGAGCCGCACCGGCATCTGGTGGAAGTCGTTGTCGAAGTAGCGTTCGAGCTGCCACCCGTCGGCGTTCAGGTACTGGCGGAAGTAGCCCTCCTGGTAGAGCAATGAGACGCCGGCGAACGGGATGCCGAGGTCGCTGGCCGATTTGATGTGATCGCCGGCCAGGACGCCCATGCCACCCGAGTAGATCGGCAGGCACTCGTGCAGGCCGAATTCGAGCGAGAAGTACGCAACGCCGCCCCTCGGGCTGCCGCCGTGGCGGTCGAACCAGGTACGCGAGCTCGCCAGGTACTGGTCGAACTGCTCGAGCACGCGCTCGAGGTGGCCCCGGAAGCTATCGTCCTCGGCGAGCGCGTCGAGCCGCGACTGCGACACGGCGCCCAGCAGGCGGACCGGGTTGTGGCCGAGGTCGGCCCAGAGGTTGCGGTCGACGCGCTCGAATAGCTCGACCGCGTCTGTGTTCCAGGTCCACCAGAGGTTGTAGGCGAGTTCCTCGAGCCGACCGAGCGACGCGGGCAGCGCGGGGCGGACGACGAAAGTGCGAAGTGGACGCAACGCTTGGGCCTCGGCGCGATTTAGTCTGCCGGTAAACCCCAATGTTATACTTGCCGCGCAAAGCGAAGGGACGTCAAGAAAGATGCCGTTGACGAAGGAGCAGAAGACCGCTCTCATCGAGCGGGCTGCTACCCACGAGGGCGACACGGGCTCGCCCGAGGTCCAGGTCACGCTCCTCACGGAGCGGATCAACCACCTGAACGAACACATGAAGGCCAACCAGAAGGACCACAGCTCGCGCCGTGGCCTGCTCAAGTTGGTCGGCCAACGCCGCCGCCAGCTCCGGTACCTCGCGCGCGTCGACAACCAGCGCTACCGGACGCTGATCGAGCGCCTAGGACTCCGCCGCTAGCAGCTCGTTCTCTCGTCCCTTCCTTCGCTTCGCAGTTCTCGTGCTTCGCGAACGGAGGATGTAGCTGTCGATGGTCCACACGTACGAGATCGAGTTCGGTGGCCGTAAGCTCACGATCGAGACGGGCAAGCTGGCGGGGCAGGCCGACGGGGCGGTAACGGTCCGCTTTGGCGATACGATCGTCCTCTCGGCTGTCACCGGCGCACGCGAGCCGCGCGAAGGCGCCGACTTCTTCCCGCTGACGGTCGACTACGAGGAGCGCACGTACGCGGCAGGGAAGATCCCCGGGAACGTGCTGCGGCGCGAGGGTCGGCCGAGCGAGGAGGCGATCCTCACGATGCGCCTCACCGACCGCCCACTGCGGCCGCTCTTCCCCAAGGACTTCCGCAACGAGGTCCAGATCATCAACACGGCGCTCTCGTGGGATGGCGAGAACGACCCGGACGTCCTGTGCATCCTCGGCGCGTCGGCCGCGCTGACGATCTCACCCATCCCGTTCGACGGACCGTGCGCAGCGGTGCGCGTCGGACGCATCGGCGGCAAGTTCGTGCTCAACCCGACGCGCTCGCAGCAGACGGAGAGCGACCTCGACCTCGTCGTCGCCGGCACGGCCGACGCGGTCAACATGCTCGAGGCCGGGGCCAAGGAAGTGCCCGAGGACGTCGTCGTCGAGGCGATCAACTGGGGGCATCAGCAGCTCCAGCCATTGATCGAGCTGCAGAACAAGATGCGATCCGAGATCGGCAGGCCGAAGTTCGAGTACCCGAGCTTCGCGTTCGATCCCGAGCTCGAGAGAAGGGTCCGCGACGCCGTTGGGCGGAGGATCGAGGTCGTGCTGGACACGACCGAAAAGCACGCCCGCGCAAACGCCGCCAAGGAGCTCGTCAACTCCGTCTCCGAGGTGCTCGGGGACGAGGTCTCGAAGAAGGACATCGCCGCGATCATCGACGAGATCGAAGCGGAGGAGCTGCGCAAGCGCATCCTGGGTGGCGGCAAGCGGCCGGACGGCCGTGACCTCAAGGAGCTCCGGCCGATCTCGGCGGAGGTGGGCATCCTCCCGCGCGCCCACGGCAGCGGCCTGTTCCAGCGCGGCCAGACGCAGGTTCTTTCGATCGTCACGCTCGGGTCGACCGCCGACGAGCAGAACATCGGCATCGACGAGCTCGAAGGCGACAGCGGCCGCCGCTACATCCACCACTACAACATGCCGCCCTACTCGGTCGGCGAGGTGCGCCGGACCGGTTCGCCGGGCCGCCGCGAGATCGGCCACGGCGCGCTCGCGCGCCGCGCGCTCGAGCCGGTGGTGCCGCCGCAGGAGCAATTCCCGTACACGATCCGTGTCGTCTCGGAGGTCGTCTCCTCGAACGGCTCCACGTCGATGGGCTCCGTCTGCGGCTCGACGCTCGCGCTGATGGACGCCGGCGTGCCGATCAAGGCCCCGGTCGCCGGGATCTCGATCGGCTGGGTCCACGACGACGGCAAGAACGCCCTGCTGACCGACATCCAGGGCATCGAGGACCACCACGGCGACATGGATTTCAAGGTCGCCGGCACGCACGAGGGGGTGACTGCCGTCCAGCTCGACCTCAAGGCGCGCGGGCTGCCGTCGGCGCTGCTGCCGGACATCTTCGCTCGGGCGCGCGAGGCTCGCCTCTTCATCCTCGAGAGGATGAGCACCGCGATCGCCGAGGTCCGGCCCGAGCTCAGCCAGTTCGCGCCGCGAGTCCTCAAGACCTCGATCCCGGTCGACCGGATCGGCCAGCTCATCGGCCCGGGCGGCAAGAACATCCGCGGCCTGCAAGACCAGTACAAGGTCAAGATCGACGTCGAGGAAGATGGCACGGTGTACATCGCCGGTTCGGATGGTCCCGCCGCCGAGCGAGCACTCCAGGCCGTCAGCGCGATGGGCAGGGACGTCGAAGTCGGCCAGACCTACATGGGCAAGGTCGTCCGGATCACGAACTTCGGCGCCTTCGTCGAGATCCTGCCGGGCAAGGACGGGCTCGTGCGGCTCGGCGAACTGAGCGAGGAGCGGGTCAACCGCGTCGAGGACGTCGTCTCGCTGGGCGACGAGATCATGGTCAAGGTGATCGAGATCGACCCACAGGGGCGCGTGAACCTATCGCGGCGTGCGGTGCTGGCCGGCGACGACTACGTCGCGGCGGAGCGCCCTGCCCGCGGCGAGGGCGGTGGCCGCTTCGGCGACCGTGGGCGGCGCGACGGTGGCGGCTACCGGGGCGGCCGCGATGGCAGTGGGTACCGCGGCGGTCGCGAGGGCGGCGGGGTCCGCGATCGCGAGCGCGGTCCGCGGGAGGAGCGCAGCCACGCCGAGTCGGGCAGCGGCTCGCCCGCCCCGCCGCGGCCGCGGCAGTTCCGGGCGCCGCCGCCTGGGTTCGGCGGCAGCGCCGAAAACGAGGGAAGCTAGCCGGCGGCCGTTGCTAGAATCGCCCGACGATGGCGGTCAAGCGGGACTACTACGAGGTCCTTGGCGTCTCACGGGACGCGAGCCAGGACGAAGTGAGGCGGGCTTTCCGACGGCTGGCCCGCCAGTACCACCCGGACGTCAACAAGGACGACGGCGCGGCCACCCGCTTCAAGGAGATCAACGAGGCGTACGAGGTCCTCTCGGACGCCGAGAAACGCCGGCAGTACGACCGCTTCGGCCACGCTGGTGTGGGAGCGGCTGGCGCCGGCTTCGGCGCGGCCGGTGCCGGGTTCGGCATCGAAGACATCTTCGAAACGTTCTTCGGTGCGACTACCCGCACGTCGCGCCGTCCCACGCGGGGCGCCGACCTTCGGTACGATCTCGAGATTTCGTTCGAGGAGGCGGTATTCGGCACCACGCGCGAGATCGAGGTGCCGAAGACGGTCGTGTGCCCGCGCTGCTCCGGCGACGGCGCGGAGCCCGGCTCGCCGCCGCAGCGCTGCCCGACTTGTGGCGGCTCTGGTGAGATCCGCCGCGCGCAGCAGTCGATCTTCGGCCAGTTTGTGAACGTCATGGTCTGTGACCGCTGCCGGGGCAGCGGCCAGATCATCACCAAGGCGTGCGCCGAGTGCCACGGACGCGGCACCGTCCAGCACGTCCGCAAGATCCCCCTCACGATCCCCGCGGGGGTCGACGACGGGCAGCAAATGCAGGTGCCCGGCGAGGGCGAGCTCGGCGGCCGCGGTGGGCCGCCTGGTGACCTCTACGTCTTCATCTCCGTCAAGCCGCACCCGCAGTTCAAGAGGCAGAACTACGACCTCATTTACGACGTCGGGCTCGACGTCGCATCGGCCGCGCTGGGCGACGAGATCGACGTTCCGACGCTCGAGGGCCCGACGAAGCTCAAGGTGCCGCCGGGCACGCAACACGGCAAAGTGCTGCGGGTGCGGGGCAAGGGTGTCCCGCACCTGCGAGGCAGCGGCCGGGGCGATCTGCAGGTGCGCATACACGTGAACGTGCCGCAGAGCCTGACTGACGAGCAGCGTGAGCTGTTCGAGCGCCTGCGCGACTCGTTGCGCCAAGCGGCGCCGCGGACGGATCAGGGCGCGAATGGCCGCCATAACAGCCGCGGGAGCATCTTCGACCGCGTCAAGGACGTGCTGGGGGGCGACTGACACGCGCTGGGTCGAGATCGCCACGCGCGTGGATCAGGAAGCGGTCGAGGCCGTCGCCGAAGCGTTCCAGCGCTTCGCCCACGGTGGTGTCGTCATCGAGTACCCGACCGAGCCCGGCCAGGGGATCGCCTGGGACGAGCCGGCCGTGGTTTCGCCCGGCGCGGCGATCACGGTGCGCGGCTACCTGCCGCGCAACCGCGACGGGGCGCGCCGGCGACGTCAGCTCGAGGAAGCCCTCTGGCACCTAGGCTCGATCTGGCCGGTGCCCGCGCCGACCGTGCGCGAGGTGCACGAGGAGGACTGGGCCAACGCCTGGAAGGAGCACTTCTTCGCCCACCGCGTGGGGGAGCGGCTGGTCGTCAAGCCGAGCTGGCGCGATTTCGAGCCCGGCCCGAACGACCTGGTCGTCACCCTCGACCCAGGAATGGCGTTCGGCACAGGCCTCCACCCGACGACGAAGCTGTGCCTTGTCTTGCTCGAGCGGCTGGTGGGGGGCGGCGAGCACGTGTTGGACGTCGGCACCGGCTCCGGCATCCTCTCGATCGCAGCAGCTCGCCTCGGCGCGACGCGAGTGCTTGGGCTCGACCTCGACGAGGTGGCGGTCGACGCGGCGCGCGCGAACGTCGCGACCAACGACCTGGGCGACCGCATAGCAATTGACCGCGGCTCGGCGGCGGACGCGCCGCCCGGCGCCACGTACGACGTCGTCGTAGCGAATATCATCGCCCGCGTGATCGTCGAGCTGGCCGGCGACCTGGCCGCGCGGGTGCGGCCGGGTGGCTGCCTGATCGCGTCGGGCATCCTCGACGTCCGCGTTGACGAGGTGGCGGCGGCGCTCGCGGCGGCGGGCCTCGCGCTCGAGGATCGCCTCTCCGAGGCGGACTGGCAGGCGCTGGTCTGCCGCCGACCGGCACAGTGAGCAGCCGCCAGCGCTTCTTCGTCCAACCCGAGGCGGTCCAGAACGGGAGCATCCGGTTCAGCCGCGACCAGGCGCGGCAAATGGCGGCTGTCCTGCGGCTCGGGCCTGGCTCGACTGTCACCGCGCTCGACAACTCCGGCTGGCAGTACGAAGTGAAGCTCGACGCGGTCAGCGGCGTCGAGGCGGTCGGCACGATCCGGACACGGACGCTCGTGACCTCGGAGCCGCGGACCAAGATCACGTTGTACGTCGGGCTAATCCGGGCGCCGAAGCTCGAGATCGTTTTGCAGAAGTGCACCGAGATCGGCGTCGCCGCCTTCGTGCCGCTCGTGGCGCAGCGCTGCGTCGTGCAGCCGAACGACGAGCTGAGTCCGGCGAAGGTCGAGCGGTGGCAGCGGATCATCGCCGAGGCGGCCGAGCAGTCGGGCCGCGGAAAGTTGCCTGTGTTGATGCCGGCGGTGCCGTTCAACCAGGCGTGCGACCATGCACGTGGCTTCTCGCTGATGCTTTGGGAAGGCGAGCACGAAACACCACTGCGGGAGGCGCTCGAGCGAGCTGCCTCGGAGCGCCCCGCCGCGCGGCGTGCCAAGGGCCCGACGCCCAGGCCGTTCTCGGTGAACGTCTTCGTCGGTCCGGAGGGCGGGTTCACCGACGAGGAGGCACAACGCGCCCGCCAGTCGGGCATCCAGCTCGTCACGCTGGGGCCGCGGATCTTGCGCGCCGAGACGGCGAGTGTGACCGTCGCGGCCGCGATTCTCTATGCGCAGGGGGACCTGGGCTGATGTCCGATAGCTGCCTGTTCTGCCGAATCGTGCGCGGCGAGCTTCCGTCCAGGTTCGCCGCCCAGGACGAGCAGGTCGTCGCGTTCCACGACATCGATCCGAAGGCGCCCGTACACGTGCTGATCGTGCCGCGCGAACACCTGCCCAGCGTCGACGTGCTGGCCGAGCAGCACGGGCCGCTCCTGGCGCGGATGGTCCAGACGGCGCAGCGCCTGGCGCGCGAGGTCGGCGCGGAGCGCAGTGGCTACCGGCTCGTCTTCAACCACGGCCCCGACGCGGGCCAGAGCGTTGAGCACGTGCATCTGCACCTGCTGGCCGGGCGCAAGCTGGGTTGGCCGCCAGGCTGAGTGGTAGACTCCCCTCTGAATTGCGTTCGGAGGGTGTTGGAATGGCCAAGTCGCGGGACAAGGCTGGCCGCGAGGCGAAGAAGCCCAAGAAAGAGCAGGCGGCCAAGGCACTCTCGCGCACGACCACCCACGTGCCCGTCACCGTCGAGGTCGTCCCGCGGAAACGCAAGCCCCGTCAGGAAGACGACGACGAGGACGAGTAGTGATGCCTGCCGTGGACCTGAAGGAGAAGGCGCGCCTCATCCGGCGCGAGATCGTCGAGAGCACGACCGAGGCAGGCTCCGGGCACCCTTCTAGCTCCCTGTCAGCGGTCGAGCTGATGGTCGGGCTGTACTTCGGCGGCGTCCTGAGGTACGACCCGAAGAGACCGCATTGGCCCGACCGCGATCGGTTCATCCTGAGCAAGGGCCACGCGTCGCCGATCCTCTACGCGGTGCTCGCCGAGGCGGGCTACTTCCCGACGTCCGAGCTGCACACGCTGCGTAAGCTCGGATCACCGCTGGAGGGGCACCCCAACATGCGCCGGCTTCCCGGCGTCGAAGCGTCGACCGGGTCGCTCGGCCAGGGATTGTCGATCGGTCTGGGGCACGCACTCGCGGCGCGGGTCGACGGCCGGAGCTACCACGTCTGGGTGATGCTCGGCGATGGCGAGTGCGACGAGGGGCAGGTCTGGGAGGCGGCGATGGCCGGCCACCAGTTCAAGGTCGATAACCTCACCGCCATTGTCGACAACAACCGGATGCAGCAGAGCGGCATGGTGGCGGATGTCATGAACCACATGCCGTTGGCGGAGAAGTGGCGCGCCTTCGGCTGGCACGCGATCGACGTCGACGGCCACGACCAGGACGCGGTGCTGAAGGCCTTCGCCGAGGCGCAGGCGACCAAGGGCAAGCCGACCGCCATCATCGCCCACACGATCAAGGGCAAAGGCGTGTCGTTCATGGAGCCCGACTACACGTGGCACGGCCGGGCTATCCCCAAGGAGCAAGAGGCGGCCGCCTTGAAGGAGATCGGATGACGGTGAGCAGCGCGGCCGAACTGAAGATGGGGAAGGCCACGCGTGACGCCTTCGGTGAGGCGCTGCGCGATATCGGTAAGAGCGACACGCGGATCGTCGTCGTCGACGGCGACGTCAACAACTCGACCCGCACCGAGTGGTTCGCCAAGGAAGCCCCGGACCGCTTCTTCAACATGGGGATTGCCGAATCGAACATGGTCGGCGTCGCCGCCGGACTCGCGGCGTGCGGCAAGGTGCCGTTCGTGGCGTCGTTCGCCGTGTTCCTGTGGGCGAACGCCTTCGACCAACTCCGGATGGGGGTCGCCTTCCCCCACCTGAACGTGAAGGTCGTCGGCAGCCACGCGGGCATTTCGATCGGCGAGGACGGGCCGTCGCAGATGGGCATCGAGGACGTCGGGCTCGCGCTGTCGCTGCCCGGCGTCGACGTCCTCGTGCCGTGCGACGAGACGCAGACGCGCGCCGCCGTCAAGCTGATGGTCGAGCACGATGGCCCGATCTACCTGCGCTGCGGCCGCTCGGGCGTGCCGATCGTCTATCCGGACGGGTGTGACCTGCAGCTCGGGAAGGCGATCCAGCTCCGCGACGGCGACGACGTCGCGCTGATGGCCAACGGCCTCATGGTTGCCGAGGCGCTCAGGGCAGCGGACGCGCTGGCCGCCGAAGGGATCCGGGCACGCGTGCTCGACATGGCGTCGGTCCGCCCGATCGACGAGGGGGCGATCGAGGCGGCAGCGCGGGAAACGCGCGGCATCGTCGTGGCCGAGGAGCACCTGGTCCAGACCGGGCTCGGTTCGGTGGTGGCGCGGGTCGTCGCCGAGCGGCACCCCGCGCCGATCCGGTTCGTCGGACTGCACACGTATGCGGAGTCAGGACCAGGTAAGGCGTTGCTCGAGAAGTACGGGCTGACCGGCGAAAAGATCGTCGAGGCCGCGCGCACGCTGCCGAATCGCTAGCTCCGGTACACGACCGTGACCTGGTGGACGGCCAGGAACGGTGGCCCCATGTTCGCCGTGTCCTCCAGGTTGCGGATCGTGATCGTGTTCGGTCCCTCACGCAGGTAGCCAGCCGGGAGCTCGAGCGTGCGCTCGGCCCACGGCGCCTGCGGGCGGCTCGGCACGTCGTCGGGGAACGGCGCTGGGCCGCGGAAGACCGGCCGGTCGTCGATCAGCATCTCGACGTTGGTCCGCTGCGGCCCTTCCGAGTCGAGGCCGACGATCCGGACCTGCGCCTCTCGCGGCGTCGTCGGCAACTCGAACGTGGCCGTCATGGTCGAGTACGGCGTCCGGGCGCCGTAGACCCAGGTGGCACTCTGGCCGCGGTAGGGCGCGCCATTCGCGTTGCGGTAGCCCCCCTGGAACGCGGTGTCGGGGATCTCGACGGTGCCCTGATTTGGCTTGGCGCCGGGCTTGGGCGTGGCGACCGGCACCGGGGGCGACAGCGTCGGGGTCGGCGTGACGACCGGCCGCAGCAGCGACGTGGGCGTTGGCGACGGCGCGGGCGTGTTGGTGCTGGTAGCGGTCGCCGTCGCGGTCGCGCTCGGCGGCGGGCGCGTGGCGGTCGGCGTTGGGGGCGGTTGTGTCGGCGTCGGCGTCGGTGTGGCGGTCGCCGTCGCGGTCGGCGAGGGCAGCGCCGCCACGACGATCGGCGCCGCCGTCGCGGTCGGTCTGGCCGGCGGCGTCGACGTCGGGGCAGGTGAGCCAGGCGGCCCACCGCCGGAGAGGAAGCCGAAACGCGAGGCAGTGAGCGCGGCGGCCATCCCGAGTGCGGCGAGGAGCCCGACGATCGCGAGCACCACGATGAGGCCGGCCCCACCGCGGCCACCTTCAACCGGCGGGGCACTCCCGGCACGGCCTGGCGGCGGCGTGACCGGCATCCGCACGGTCACCATCGGCTGCGTCACCTCGCTCGAGGGCGCGGGGATCGGCGCGTCGAGCGCCGCCAGCATCGCCTCGGCGCTGGGGAATCGGGCCGCCGGATCCTTGGCCAGCGCGCGCATCACCACGGCGTCCAGCGCAGCCGGCACGGCTGGGACGAGCTGGCGGGGCGAGGTCGGGTGCTCGTTGACCTGGCGGTAGGCGACCTCCATCGGCGTGCCGCCGACGAAGGGAGGGCGTCCGGTCAGCATCTCGTAGAGGAGCAGCCCGACGCCGTACAGGTCGGCGGCTGGGCCGACGGACGCGCCGGTCGCCTGTTCGGGCGCGATGTAGGCGGCGGTGCCGATGGTCGTCCCGACCTGGGTGAGCTCGGGCTGAGCGGCGACGTGGGCGATGCCGAAGTCGGCGAGCTTGACGACGCCGTCGCCGGTCAGCAGCACGTTCTGCGGTTTGACGTCCCGGTGGACGAGGCCCTTCGCGTGCGCGGCGGCGAGCGCGGAGAGCACCTGGCGGGCGATGTCGGTCGCCTCAGTCGGCGCGAGGCGGCCGCGCGCCGCGATCAGCTCCTTGAGGTTTCCGCCGCCCACGAACGGCATGACGATGTAGGCGGTGTTGCCCTCGGCGCCGTAGTCGTAGACGTCGACGACGTTCGGGTGGTTCAGGCTCGCCGCTGTGCGCGCCTCGCGCTGGAACCGGGCCAGGAAGTCCGGGTCGGCGGCGAGCTGCTCGTGCAGCACCTTTACCGCGACGATGCGGTCCAACCTGACGTCGCGGGCACGGTAGACCGTGGCGGCGCCGCCGGAGCCGAGCCGTCCGAGCAGCTCGTAGCGCCCGGCGATCAGCCGGTCCACCCCGTGCTAGCCGGCGGCCCCGGTGCTCTTCTGGTAGGCCTCGCGGCCCTTATCGCCCTCTTCGATGAGCATTACGGGGATGTCGTTGCGGATGGGGTAGCGGCGCCCGCAGCTCGCGCAGGTCAGCTCGTCGCCTTCGAGCTTCACCGGCGTCTTGCACGCGGGGCACGCCAGAATGTCGAGCAGGTCCTGACTGATCGGCATCGCGTTCTCCTCGATCAGGGCCGAGTCTACCATAGGGGTATAATCTCCGACCCTGGAAGAGCGTGGGGCGCGTGGTTGCACGTGCACCGCGGGTCGAATAACGGGAGGAATCGGATGAAGGCCTATCGCCCCGAGCAGATCCGCAACGTCGGACTCTTCTCGCACGGGGGCGCGGGCAAGACGACGCTCGCCGAGGCGATGCTGCTGAATTCGGGAGCGATCAACCGCCTCGGCCGCGTCGAAGACGGGACGACCGTCTCGGATTACGAGCCCGAAGAGGCGAAGCGGCACATCTCGGTCAACCTGTCGCTCTTGCCGGTCGAGTGGAAAGACACCAAGATCAACCTTGTCGACTGCCCCGGCACGCTCGACTTCGCGGGTGAGGTGCGCCAGGCGCTGCGCGCCGTCGACGCCGCGATCGTCCTGGTCGACGCGGTGGCTGGCGTCGAGGTGGGGACAGAGCTCGTCTGGAAGCAGCTCGACGCGCTGAACCTCCCTCGGCTGGTGCTGGTCAACAAGATCGACCGCGAGAACGCCGACTTCGCGCGCACCGTCGACCAGCTCCGCGCGCGGTTCGGCAAGGCCGTCGTCCCCGTACAGCTGCCGATCGGGACCCAGGACCGATTCGACGGAGTCGTCGACCTGATCCGCATGTGCGGCTTGCGTGGCCACCCGCCGGCCCATGGCGAGATTCCAGACGAGCTGCGCGCGCCGTGCGATCAGTTCCGGGAGCAGCTCATCGAGGCGGTCGCCGAGACCGACGACGACCTGATCTCGAAGTACCTGGAGGGTGAGGAGCTGGCCGAAGCGGAGGTGCTCGCTGCCCTCCACCGAGCCGTGGACGACGCGAAGCTGTTCCCCGTGCTCGTCGCCGCGGGCGGCGCGAACAGGGGCGTGGCGACGCTGATGGACGCCGTCGTCGAGCTGCTGCCGTCACCCGTCGAGCGTGGCGCGGTGAAGGCGAAGGACCCGTCGGGGAGGGAGACGCAGGTCAAGGCTGAGGCCGACGGCCCGCTGGCCGCCTTCGTCTTCAAGACCACCGCCGACCCGTTCGTCGGCAAGCTGACCTACTTCCGCGTGTTCAGTGGCACGCTCAAGAGCGACAGCCACGTGTGGAACGCCAGCAAGGGCCACGAGGAGCGGCTGGGCCAGCTCTTCGTCGTTCGTGGCAAGACGCAGGAGCCGATCAACCAGCTCGTGGCTGGCGACATCGGCGCGGTGGCGAAGCTTCAGGACACCGGGACGGGCGACACCCTAACTACGAGGGATAGGCAGGTCGTCTTCCCACCGATCGAGGTGCCAACACCGGTCTTCTCGGTCGCGATCGAGCCGAAGTCGAAGGCCGACCTGGACAAGCTCGGCACGGCGCTCCACCGGGTCGTCGAAGAGGACCCGACGCTCCAGGTGCGGCGTGACGCCGCGACGAGCGAGACAGTGATGTCCGGCCTCGGCGAGCAGCACATCGACGTGACCCTGGAGCGCATGAAGCGCAAGTTCGGCGTCGACGTGCAGCTCCACGAACCGCGCGTTCCTTACCGTGAGACGGTTCAACGCAAGGCACACGCCGAGTACAAGCACAAGAAGCAGACGGGTGGCCACGGGCAGTATGGCCACGTCGTGATCGAGATCGAGCCCACCGAGCGGGGCCAGGGCTTCGAGTTCGGCGAGCGGGTCGTCGGCGGTGCGGTGCCGAAGAACTACATCCCAGCGGTTGAGAAAGGCATCCGCGAGACGCTGCCGGAGGGCGTGCTGGCCGGCTACCCGGTGGTCGACGTGCGCGTCACGCTGACCGATGGCTCGTACCACCCGGTCGACTCGTCCGAGATGGCGTTCAAGCTCGCCTCCAGCCAAGCGTTCCGACAGGGCTTCCAGGACGCCTCGCCCGTGCTGCTCGAGCCGATCATGGACATGACGATCGTCGTGCCCGAACAGTACGTCGGCGATGTGATGAGCGACCTCAACGGCAAGCGGGCGCGGGTGCAGGGCATGGAGCCCGAGGGTGGGATGACGACCATCCGCGCCCAGGCGCCACTCGCCGAGATCCAACGGTACGCGACCGACCTGCGGTCGATCACCCAAGGGCGAGGGACCTACACGCTCGAGTTCTCGCACTACGAGGAGGTCCCGGCCCACATCGCGCAGCAGGTCATCGCGGAGTCGAAGAAGCAGGCGGCCGCCGCCCATTAGCCCAGGACGGCTTTAGCCCTCTCGACGTCCCGCTTGATTTGCGCGACAAGCTCGTCGAGCGAGCCGAAGCGGCGCTCGTCGCGTAGGCGTTCGATCAGGTCGACGCGGAGCACCTCGCCGTACAGGTCGCCATGCCAGTCGATCAGGTGTACCTCCACGACGCGCTTCGTCCCGTCGACGGTCGGGCGAACGCCGACGTTCATCACCCCTGGCTCGCCGCTATCTCGGCGGACCGCGTAGACGCCGTCGGCGGGCACGAGCCGCATCGAGTCGATCGATAGGTTCGCGGTCGGGAAGCCGATCGTCCGGCCGCGGTGGTCGCCGTGCACGACTCGTCCAGCCAGCGACGCCGGGTGGCCGAGCAGCCGACCCGCGGTCGCCAGGTCGCCGTCGCGAAGCGCGCGGCGGATCACTCCGCTCCGAATGGGCGCGCCGTCGACCGTGAGCTGCTCCAGCACCACCACCTCGAACCCGAGCCGCCTGCCGATCTCGCGGAGCACCTCCGGCGTTCCATGGCGGTTCCGCCCGAACGCCATGTCCGGGCCGCCCACCAGCTCCACCATCCCTAGCTCGTCGACGAGCTCGGCGCAGAAGTCGTCGGCGGTGCGCGAGGCGAAGCGCTGGTCGAAGTGCTTGACGACAACCTCCCCGGCGCCGAAGCGGCGGAGCAGGGCGAGCCGTTCGTCGAGCGAGACGAGCAAGCGGTAGTCTGGATCCGGTCGGAGGACGGTGCGCGGGGGCGGGTCGAACGTCACGATCGCGACGCGCGCGGCCCGTGACACGGCCCGCCGACGCATCTCCGCGAGCAGCGCTTGGTGGCCGCGGTGGACCCCGTCGAACGTGCCGACGGCGACGATGGACCGCAGGCTGATAGCTTTACCCTCCATCCGCGGGCACCCCGCGGGGTGCCCGCACCGCGACCGGCCGCGTGACGGCTTCGCTCACGTCGCAAGCACCTTCGACGGCCACCAGGCCCCTTCCCGCCGTTCGACGATCGCGACGAGCCGACCGTCCGGCCCGTGGACGCGCGCCGTGCGGCCGACGGCGGCGCCGGCATCTGCGATCGGCTGCCCATGCTGAAGCCGCGCGGTATCGCCGGCATCTGCGTCGACGCGCGGTAGCTCCTCGACAGCCCACTCGAGCGGCTGTAGCAGCTCGGCCCCGCGCCCCGCCGCGATCGTCGCGGCGACTTCGTCGAGCGGAACCGCCATGTCGACGCCGAAGCGCCCGCTTGCGAGGCGCCGCAGCGAGCTGACGTGGGCACCAGTGCCCAGCGCCCCGCCGAGGTCGTGGGCAAGGCTCCGCACGTAGGTTCCCTTCGAGCAGGTGACGTCCAGCGTGAGCCGCGGCGGCTCCCAGCCGACGATGTCGAGACGGTGGATGGTAACCCGCCGCGGCGCCAGCTCCACGGCTTCGCCCCGCCTGGCAAGCTCGTAGACCCGCCGCCCGCCCACCTGGATCGCGGAGAACGGAGGGGGGCGCTGCTCGACGTCGCCGACGAAGTGGGTCAAAGCCTGCTCGATGGCCGCTCGATCCAGACCGGCGACCGATCTTGTCTCGACGACGGTTCCGGTCAGGTCGTAGGTGTCGGTTTCGACCCCGAGCGTCACCTCCGCCTCGTATCGCTTGTCGGCGGCGGTCGCCCACTCGGCGAGGCGGGTGGCGGCGCCCAGGCACACGACGAGCACGCCGGTCGCGAACGGGTCGAGCGTCCCGGCGTGGCCTACTTTGCCCCCGCCGACCGCGCGCCGGACGCGCGCGACGACGTCGTGCGAGGTCAAACCCGCCGGCTTATCGACCACCAGGAACCCGTCGAGCGGGTGCGTGGCTGAGCGCTGCTTCAGGCCCGCGGCTCCGGGCCCCGCAGCGCTTCCTTGACGGCCTGGATCACGACTTTCTCGGCCTCCGCGAGCGGGATGCCTTCGAGCGTCGCTCCCGACGCCTGCGGGTGCCCGCCGCCGTTCCAGCGCCTGGCGATCTTGGTCAGGTCGACCGAGCCGTCCGAGCGCATCGAGAGCCGGACCCGGCCATCCGCGTACTGCTTGAACACGACCGAGGCGGCGATGCCCCGCGTGTCGGAGAGGAATTCGACGATACCGTCGATTTGCTCGATCGTCAGCCCTCGGCGGCGCACCTCTTCGTCCGTGATCGACGTCCAGAGCACGCCGTCCTCGGAGCGAGCTCGCGACAGCGCCTCGCCCCAGATCGGCAGCTCGGCCGCGATGCGGTGCTTGTTGACGTTGTCCGACACCTTGTTCAGCGGCGCGCCGAGCGCGATCAGCTCACTCGCGACGCGGAGCGTGTCCGGCGTGGTGCTCGACGTCCGGAACGAGCGCGTATCGCCGACCACCCCGGTCAGGAGGCAGTAGGCGACCGTTTCGTCGATCGGCCACTCGAGCTGGCGAAGGACGCGGTAGAGCACCTCGCACACGGCCCCGGCCTTCGGGTCGAAGATGCGCTCGGTGCCGTAGCCGGTGTTCGACGCGTGGTGGTCGACGTTCAAGATCGGGACACGCTCCATCTGCGCGCGCGCGTTGCTCCAGATGGGGTTCATCCGCTCGAGCGAAGCGGCCTCGACCGCGACGACGAGGTCGACCTCGGGTAGCTCGGCCGCCGCGGACGGGACGTCCGGCGAGCCAGGCACGTGCTGCAGATAGTCAGGGATCGGGTCGGGTGAGAGCGGATACGCCGTCCGGCCATCCGCGCGCAGGGCGTGCGTCACAGCCATCATCCCGCCGATGCAGTCGCTGTCCGGGCTGGCGTGGCAGATGACGGCGACACGCCGCGCGTCGCGCAACAGGCCGAGCGCACCGGGTGTGACGAGCACGGCCTAGCCCTTCTCGGCGCGGGCGCGGCTCGGCCGGCGAGCCGGCTGCTCGGGCGCGGGCTGCACTTGCCGAAGGAGCTGGAGGATGCGGTCGCCGCGCTCGATCGACGAGTCGAGCTGGAAGTCGAGCTCGGGCATGTAGCGCAGCGTCACGCGCTGCGCCACCTCGTGGCGGAGGAACCCGGCAGCGTGCCGGAGCGCTGCGAGCGTCGACCTACGCTCCTCGTCGGAGCCGAACACGCTCACGTAGACGCGGGCGTGGCGCAAGTCGGCGGAGGTTTCGACCTCGGTCAAGCTGACGAGGCCGGCCACACGCGGGTCCTTCAGCGTGCGGCCGATCAGCTCGCTCAGCTCGCTCCGAAGCAGGTCGTTGACCCGTTCGATGCGGCGGCTCGGCACGAGCTATTCCACGCGCTCGCGCGCGTATGCCTCGATGATGTCGCCCGGCTGGAAATCGTTGAAATCCTCGACGGTGATGCCGCACTCGTAGCCCGCCTGGACCTCGCGCACGTCGTCCTTCATGCGCTTGAGCCCGGCGATCCGGCCGCCCTCGAGCAGCACGCGGTTGCCGCGGAGCACCTTGAGGATGCTCTGGCGGGTGATCCGTCCCTCGAGGACGAATGAGCCGGCGATGACGGTCGTGCGGCCGATCCGGAAGAGCTGACGTACCTCGACGCGTCCCTCGAGCACCTCCTGGTACTTCGGCTCGAGCATCCCGCGCAGCGCCGCCTCGACGTCCTCGACCACCTCGTAGATGACGCTGTAGTGGCGGATGTCGACGCCCGCGTTGTCGGCCATCCGGCGCGCACTCGGCTCGACGCGGACGTTGAAAGCGACGATGATGGCGCCGGACGTCTGCGCCAGGTTCACGTCGTTATCGCTGACGTTCCCCGTCCCGGCGTGCAGCACGCGCACCCGTACCTCGTCGTTCGACAGCTTCTCGAGCGAGCTCTTGATCGGCTCAATCGAGCCCTGCACATCCGTCTTGACGATCACGTTCAGGTCCTTGACCGTCCCGGCCTGGACCATCGTCTGCAGCGACTCGAGCGTGAGGGGGCCGCGCGTGGCCTCGGCCCCGGCGCCAACCTGGCGGACGGTGACCTGCTCCTGGGCCCAGGCGCGCGCCGTCTTCTCGTCTGGCGCGACCGCGAAGCGATCGCCGGCCTGCGGGACGTCGGACAGGCCCAGAATCTCGACCGGCGTCGAAGGACCCGCGTGGCGCATCGGCTTGCCGTTCTCGTCGAGCATCGACCGGACGCGGCCTGAGTACGGGCCAACCGTGATCGCGTCGCCGACGTTGAGTGTCCCCGTCTGGACCAGCAGCGTTGCGACCGGGCCGCGCTGGCGGTCGAGCCGCGCCTCGATCACGACGCCGCGCGCCTCGCGGTTCGGGTTCGCCTTCAGCTCGTGGAGCTCGGCGACCAATTCGATCACGTCGAGCAGGTCGTCGATGCCGGTCTTGGTACGCGCCGATACCGCCACCGCCGGCGTGTCGCCACCGTACTCCTCGACCACAACCTCGTGCTCGGCCAGCTGGCTCTTCACGCGGTCAAGGTTCGCGTCGGGCAGGTCGACCTTCGTGATCGCCACGACGAGCGGCACGTTGGCGGCCTTGGCGTGGTTGATCGCCTCGATGGTCTGTGGCTGGACGCCGTCGTCGGCCGCCACCACCAGGACGGCGATGTCGGTCGCTTGGGCGCCCCGCGCGCGCATCGCGGTGAACGCCTCGTGGCCAGGCGTGTCGAGGAACGTGATGCGCGACCGCTTGCCGTTGTGGGTGCGCTCGATCTGGTACGCGCCGATGTGCTGGGTGATGCCGCCGGCCTCACCCGTCGCGACCGACGTGTGGCGGATGGCGTCCAACAGGCTCGTCTTGCCGTGGTCGACGTGGCCCATGATCGTCACGACCGGCGGTCGAGGGACCAGGTTCGCTGGATCGTCGGCGATCGGCGCGCCGAGGGCGGTCGACTCCATCGAGGGCGCCTGCGCCTCGTGCGGCTTGAACCCGAGGTCCATGGCTGCCAGCGCGGCGGTGTCGTAGTCGATCTGCTGGTTGATAGTCGCCAGCATCCCGTTGTTGAGCAGCGACCGGATGACCTCGCCGGACTGCACCCGGAGGAGCTCGGCCAGCTCTTTGACCGTTAGCCGCCCCGGGATCTCCACCTCGACGTTTTCCGGCCGACGCTGGAGCATCGTCGGCGCGCGACGCTCCTCCGAAGGGCCGCCCGGCGGACGGTTTGGACGACGCTGCTGCGGTGGACGAAAGGGCCGCCGTGCTCCGAAACGTGGCATTTGCTCGTTATCCTTCCGGCGGTGGCGTGGGCGGCAGCTGCGCCGCGAACCTCGCCAACGCCTCTCGATTTTCCGTTGTGATCTGCGCCTTCAGCGCGTGATCGAGCGACCGGCGCCCCAGTCCGGCGTCCCAGCATTGGCGGTAGCGACAAAGGTACGCGCCCCGACCGGCCTTCTTGCCGGTCGCGTCGATCTCGACCCCGTCCGGCGTTCGGACGAGCCGGATCAGCTCGCGCTTCGGACGTGCCTGACGGCAGGCGACGCAGGTCCGCTGTGGGATCTTACGAACGCGTGGGCCGCGGCGGCGGGATTTCGCCTTCGGCCTGGCGGTGGGCTCGCTCATTCGCCGCCCCCGACGCTGCTCGCCACGCGCGCAGCCCCCGCCTGCGCCGGTGGCTGGCCCAAGCCGCGCCACGAGGCCGGCTTGATGTCGATCCGCCAGCCGGTGAGCTTCGCGGCGAGACGGGCGTTCTGGCCGCCACGGCCAATCGCCAGTGACAGCTGCGCGTCTGGCACGATCACCGTCGCGGTCTTGTCGGCGTCGCTCAGCTCGACCTGGAGCACCTTCGCCGGGCCGAGGGCGTTCGCGACGAAGGCAGCCGGATCCGGGTGCCACTGGATGACGTCGATCTGCTCGCCGTTCAGCTCGCGCTTGACGCTGTCGATGCGGACGTGGCGCGGCCCCACGCACGAGCCGACCGGGTCGACCCCTTCCTGGCGGGCGTACACGGCCACCTTGGTACGGGAGCCAGGCTCGCGCGCGATCGCCTTCATCTCGACGACACCGCTGAACACCTCGGGCACCTCGAGCTCGAACAGTCGGCGCACCAGGTTCCGGTGCGTCCGCGATACGATCACCTGCGGTCCCTTCGGCGTCCGACTCACCTCGACGACGTACACGCGCAGCCGCTGGTTCGGGCGGTAGCTCTCGCTGGGGATCTGTTCGACCGGCGGCAGCAGCGCCTCGACCTTCTCGAGGGCGACGAAGACGTGCTTGCCCTCGATCCTGCTGACCTGGCCGGTGACGAGGTCTCCCTCTCGCTCGACGAGGGCGGCGTAGAGCTGGTCGTGCTCGACCTCGCGCAGACGCTGGAGAACGACTTGCTTGGCGGTCTGCGCGGCGATGCGCCCGAAGTTGGGCGGTGTTATCTCGATCTCGGCGGTGCGCCCCAAATTCGCCGATGGGTCGACGCGCATGGCGTCGCCGATCGACACCTCGGTCCGCGGGTCGCGCACCTCGGCGACGACGTGCTTGTCGGTGTAGACGCGGACCTCGCCGGTCTGGCGGTCCAGGCGGACGGCGATCCTCTGGTTCTGGCCGCCGAAGTTGCGCCGGTAGGCAGCAACCAGGGCGTTCTCGATAGCGGAGAGGATGGTTTCAGCCGGGACGCCTTTTTCGGCCGAGACCTGCTCGATCGCGCGGAGGAAGTCCGTGTTCACTTGTGCCGAGAAGCTTAGCGCAGGGAGAAGTCGACGTTCACGGGCGACATAATGTCGAAATACGTGATCACGAGCACGAGTGAGACGAGAAGCGCCATGCCCATCAAGTGGATGAGCCCCTCCCGCTCCGGGCTCACGCGCCGCCCGCGCACCAGTTCGAGCGCGATGAACAGCAGCCGCCCGCCGTCCAGTCCAGGAATCGGTAGGAGGTTCGCCACGCCGAGGCCGGCGCCGAGCGTGGCTGCCATGTAGAGGAGCGGGAACCACCAACCGGAGCGCACCGTCTCGGCCGCTGCTTGCGACGTCGCCTGGAACAGGCCGACCGGTCCGACCGGCCGGAGGAGCTCGATCGGGACAAGCCCCCGGATCGCGAGGATGGGGATCGAGAGGGTCAGGACCACCGTCCGGACGAGCTCGCGGAAGCCGTTGACGATCGCGGAGCTGATCGGGTAGTCGACCGGCTCGATCTTGGTCGGGTGGTCGGTGATGCCGATGCCGATCGGTCCCTCTCCCTCGGGCCATTGGGGGCGCGGCGTCAGGCTGACCGTCAGTTGCTGCTGGCCGCGCCGGATTTCGATGGGAATCGGCTGGCCGAGGTGCTCGTCGGTGATGCGCCGCAAGTCGAGCGTCGTCTTGATCGGCTGCCCGGCTACGGAGACGACCACGTCTCCTGGACGCAACCCGGCCTGCGCCGCGGGCGAATCGGGCAGCGTGCGGAAGACCTGGACCTCCGTCTGCGTAACGGTGGGCCACCCGGCCGCGTAGGCGACCGCGAAGAAGATGGCGCCGGCGATGAAGTTCATCGCGACGCCGGCGAGCAGGATGGCCACGCGCCAGCGCTTAGGAGCGCGCGCGAACGAGCGCGGCTCGCGTGGGTCCTCCTCGCCGAGCATCCGGACGAAGCCGCCGAGCGGGATCGCGTTGAGCGAGTAGTCCGTCTCGCCCCGGCGCACGGCGGCCAGTCGCGGTGGGAACCCGATCCCGAACTCCTCGACCTTCACCCCGGCGAGCTTCGCCACGACGAAATGGCCCAACTCGTGGATCAAGACCATGAAGCCGAGCAGCACCGCGAAGACGACGACGCTCACCGGTCTAGCTCGAGGACGCTCACCGGCCTAGCTCGGCCGCGCCGCCGCCTCCACGCGCCGCGCGAGCCACGCGCGCGCGAAGGCCCGCGCGCGCTGCTCCGCGTCGACGATGTCGTCGAGGGTCGGGTGCTGGGTCGAGTCGTGCGCGGCGATGGCCGCCTCGACGACCGACGCGATGTCGGTGAAGCGTACCTGGCCTCCCGCGAACAGCTCGACAGCAACGTCGTTGGCAGCGGAAGCGGCGGCGGCGTAGGTGCCACCCATCCGCCCCGCCCCGACGATCGCCTGGAACGCCGGATACCGCCTGTGGTCGACCGGGGCGAAGCTGAGCGTGCCGATCCGCCCGAGGTCGAGCCGCTGGATCGGGCCCGCCACCCGCTCCGGGTACGTCAGCGCATACTGGATCGGGGCGCGCATGTCGGGCAGCCCGAGCTGTGCCTTGCTCGAGCCGTCGACGAATTGCACGATTGAGTGTACGACGCTCTCTCGGTGGAGGACCACGTCGATGCGGTCGTAAGGCACGCCGAACAGCCAATGTGCCTCGATGACCTCGAACGCCTTGTTCGCCAGGGTCGCCGCGTCGATCGTTACCTTTTGCCCCATCGTCCAGACCGGGTGCCTCAGCGCGGCGTCCGGTGTCGCCCGCGATAGCTCCTCGATCGGGAGGTCGCGGAAGGCGCCGCCCGACGCCGTGAGCACGAGGCGATCGACCGACCGCCCGGCCGTGATGCCGGTGCCGTCCTCGCCACGAAGGCACTGCCAGATCGCGCTGTGCTCGGAGTCGACCGGCAAGAGCTCGGCGCCGTGCCGCCGGGCGACGTCCACGACCAGCGCCCCGGCCGCGACGAGCACTTCTTTGTTCGCCGTCGCCACACGGCGGCCAGCCTCGAGGGCCGCGAGCGTCGCGCGCAGGGCCGACGTACCAGGTGTGGCGACGACCACGACGTCCACACCCGGCAGCCGGACGAGCTCTTCCATAGGCACGACCCGCGCGCCGACTGGCGCATGGCACTCCGCCGCCACGTACGGCACCGCGAACTCGGCCACCTGCCGTGCCAGCAGCCTCTCGTTCGCGCGCGCCGCCAGCCCGACGACGCGGAACCGGCCGGGCAGGCGCCGCACGACGTCGAGCGTCTGCGTGCCGATCGACCCCGTGCTCCCGAGCACGACGAGGCCGCGCGTGCTCATGGCCACGCCTCGCCGGTGAGCAGCGCGACCGCTACGAGGGCCAGCAGGAGTCCGTCGATCCGGTCGAGCAGGCCGCCGTGGCCGGGGATGAGCGCGCCGGAATCCTTCGCTCCGACCGATCGCTTGAGCATCGACTCGAGCAGGTCGCCGCAGATCGCCGCGACGCCGACCGATGCGCCAAGCACGACCGCGAACGCGGCCGGCCACCCGAGGGCGCCCGCCCACGCGAGGCCGACCCCCGCGGGGGCGACAACGCCGCCGACCGCCCCCTCGACGCTCTTCCTCGGGCTGATCAGTGGGAAGAATGGTCGTCGGCCGACGAGCCGCCCAACGGCGTAGGCGACCGTGTCACTCGCCCAGGTGCACGTCAGCGCTACCAGCGCCAGCAGCACACCTCGCTCGGCCATGGTGCCCCAGAGCCGCGCCTCGCCAGCGGCCCACCGCAGCGCGACCGCCTGGGCGAGCGGCCAGCCGACGACGAGCCCCGCGAACGTGGTCTGCGACCAATCGTAGAGCGCGCGCTGGACGGGGGCACCCTCGGCGAGGAGGTAGATGCCCGGGCCGAGCACGAGCAGCGCAGCCGCCAGGCCGCCGAGGTGGGCGTCGGGCGCGGCTGGCGCGGCCGCGAGCGCGGCCGCGCCAGCAAGCGCGAGCGGCCACGCCGGCCGGAAGCCGCCCTTTTCGAACAAGCGACACAGCTCGAAGGCGCCCAGCGCCGCCGCCGCCGCCACGACCAGGACATAGACACCACCGCCCCGCCAGGTTGCATAGAGGGTGAGCGGCGCCAGCACCAGCGCGCTGGCGACGCGCGCGGCGAGCACGCCTGTCCCGGCGCTAGCCGGCAGTGACGCGGCCGAAACGCCGCTGGCGCTGGCCGTACGCCTCGACCGCCGCGATCAGGTCGTCGCGGCCGAAGTCCGGCCAGTAGGTCGGCGTCGAGTAGTACTCGGCGTAGGCCGCTTGCCAAATCAGAAAGTTGCTGAGCCGCATCTCGCCGGCCGTGCGGATCACCAGATCCGGATCCGGCTGGCCTGCCGTCGTGAGGTAGCTGCCCAGCGTCGCCTCGTCGAGCTTGGTGAGGTCGACGCCGTCCTCGGCGGCGCGGCGTACGGCGTGTACGATCTCGGCGCGCCCGCCGTAGTTGAAGGCGACGTTGAGGATGATGCGGTCGTTGTGGGCGGTCGTGGCCACCGCCCCCTCGATCGCGCGAGCCAGCTCGTCGGGGATGCCGTCGGTCCAACCGATGTGGCGGACCCGGACGCCGTTGCGGTCGAGCTCAGCCGTCTCGCGGCGGATTACCTCGCCGATCAAGGAGAAGAGGAAGTCCACCTCCGCGCGGGGTCGTCCCCAGTTCTCCGTCGAGAACGCGTAGATCGTCACCACCTCGATGCCCAGCTCGACGCACGCCTTGAGAATCGGCCGGATGTTCTCCGTTCCGGCTCGGTGCCCTTCGGCGCGGGCCAGGCCGCGCGCCTCCGCCCAGCGCCCGTTGCCGTCCATGACGATGGCGACGTGCCGCGGCACCTTCTCGACGCGTCCATTGACCGGGCTCGCTGGCACGGCCGGCTAGACCTCCATGATCTCGGCTTCCTTCTGGTGGCCGAGGCGATCGACCTCCAAAACGAAGCGGTCGGTGAGCTTCTGGAGTTGTTCTACCCCGCGCGCGAACTCGTCGGCCGAGATCATCTTCTCGGACTCGAACTCTTCGAGGTCCTTGTGCGCGTCGCGCCGGATGTTGCGAATCGCAACGCGCGCTTCCTCCACCTTCGTCTTGGCCAGGCGGACCATCTGGCGGCGGCGCTCTTCCGTGAGCGGCGGGATGGCGAGCCGGATCACTTTGCCGTCGTTGGTCGGGTTGATACCGAGGTCCGACTTCTGAATCGCCTTCTCGATATCGCCGAAGCTGCCGCGGTCGAACGGCTGGATAACCAACAGCCGCGGCTCGGGCGCGTGGATCGTGGCGAGCTGCTGGAGCGGCGTCGGCGTGCCGTAGTACTCGACCGGCAGCCGCTCGACTAGGGCCGGACTCGCCCGGCCCGTCCTGATCGTCTGGAGCTCGCGCTTGAACGCCTCCAGGCTCTTCGCCATGCGCGACTCGGCGTCGCCCAACACCTCTGGGACCACGCGAACACCCTCCGCCTAGCTGATTACGGTGCCGATCCGCTCGCCCAGAATGATGCGCTCGAACGCGCCCGGCTCGTCAATGTCGAACACGACCATCGGCAGCCCGTGCTCGGCGCAGAGGGTCAACGCGGTTTGGTCGACCACGCGCAGCCCCAGCTTGATGGCATCGGAGTAGCTGAGCTCCTCGAACCGCGTCGCGTTCGCGTTCGTCCGCGGATCGGCGCTGTAGACGCCGTCCACGGCGTTCTTCGCCATCAGCAGCACGTCGGCGCCGATCTCGATGCCGCGGAACGCCGCGGCCGTGTCGGTGGTGACGAACGGATTGCCGGTTCCGCCGGCGAACAGCACGACGCGCCCCTTTTCGAGATGGCGGATCGCTCGGCGCCGGATGTACGGCTCGGCTACCTGGCGAACCTCGATCGCCGTCATCAGCCGCGTGAACGCGCCGACCCGTTCGAGCGCGTCCTGGAGCGCCAGGCCGTTGATGATGGTCGCGAGCATGCCCGCGTAGTGGGCCTGGGCCTCCTCCATGCCGCGGTCGGCGGCCGGCTTGCCCCGCCAGATGTTGCCGCCGCCGATGACGACGGCGACCTGCACGCCAAGATCCTTGACGACGTGGTCGATGTCCCGGGCGATGCGCTCGAGCACCCGCCACGAGATGATCCCCTCGTCCTCCATCAGCGCCTCGCCGCTCAGCTTGAGCAGGACGCGCCGGTACTTGGCGGTCAAGAGCGGCTCTAGGTGCCGAGCTCGTAGCGGGTGAAGCGCCGCACGCGCACGTTCTCGCCGAAGCGGGCCGCGCGCTCGATGATGAGCTGCTGGATGCTCTGCTTCTCGTTGCGGATGAATCCCTGGTTGAGCAGCACCTTGGTCTTTCGGTCTTCCTCCGATAGGTCGGCCGGCGCATCCTCGTCCGAGACGTACTCGGGTGACATCGCCGCGATCTGCATCGCCAGCTCACGGGCCAGCGCCCGGAAGCCCTCGTCGCGCGCGACGAAGTCGGTTTCGCAGTTCAGCTCGACCATGGCGCCTATGCGACCACCGGCGTGCAAGTACGCTTCTATGACGCCCTGGCTGGCGACGCGGCCGGCCTTCTTCTGGGCCCGTTCGAGCCCTTGCTTGTGCAGGATTTCCTCGGCCTTGCCGAGGTCTCCCCCCGCTTCCTCGAGCGCGCGACGGCAATCCATCACGCCGGCGCCGGTCTTTTCGCGCAGCTCCTTGATCGCGTTCGTGCTGATAGCCGCCATCGATGGCGCTCTCCTGTTCGCGTATTCGACTGCGGGCGACGCTAGACGGCGTGAGCGGCCTCGCCCTCGTCGCTCGCCGGCGGTGCGTAGACGGCCCCGGCCTCGGGAACGTAGTCCTCGATCGGCTCTTCCATCCCGTCGGCTGTCGGCTCACCTTCCTCGGTCTCCGCCAACTGCGCCTCGCGCATCTGCTGGCCCTCGATCACCGCGTCGGCGATCTTGCTGGAGAGCAGCTTGACGGCGCGGATCGCGTCGTCGTTGGCCGGAACCGGGTAGTCGATCTCCTCCGGGTTGCAATTCGTGTCGACGACCGCGACGAGGGGGATCTCGAGCCGGCGCGCCTCCGAGACGGCGATCTTCTCCTTGTGCGGGTCGATGATGAAGATCGTGTCCGGTAGGCGGCGCATGCGCTTGATGCCCCCGAGCAGGCGGTTCAGCCGGAAGATCTCCTCCTCGATCTTACCGGCCTCCTTCTTCGGCAGCCGCTCCAGCTCCCCGGTGTCGCGCCGCTGCTCGAGCTCCTCGAGGCGGCGGATGCGGCTCTGGATCGTCCGGAAGTTGGTGAGCATCCCGCCGAGCCAGCGCTGGTTGACGTAGAAGGCGTTGGCCCGCTTCGCCTCGCTCTCGATCGCTTCCTGGGCCTGCTTCTTGGTACCGACGAACAGGACCGTCTTTCCGTTCGCCACCTGGTCGCGAACGAAGTTGTACGCCTCGTTGAGCTTCGCGACCGTCTGCTGCAGGTCGATGATGTGGATGCCGTTGCGCTCGGTGAAGATGAACGGCCGCATGCGCGGGTCCCACCGGCGCGTCTGGTGCCCGAAGTGGACGCCCGCTTCGAGCAGCAGCTTCATGGACACGACGTTAGCCAAGGATGGTGCCTCCTGTCGTTCTACCTCCGCCCCTCTTGACCCACGCGGGCACGACACCGAGAGGCGTGCGGAATTCGGTCGAGTATAGTCGAGCCGTGACGTTCGTAGAACGGTTCCGCGCGTTCTGCGCCGAGCGGCGCAGCCACCTCTGCGTGGGGCTCGACCCCGAGCCCGCGCGGCTCCCCGTGGCCGTGCGCGGCGAGCCGGACCCGGTGTTCGCCTTCAACAAGGCGATCGTCGACGCCACGCTCGACGTCGCGCCCGTCTACAAGCCCAACTTCGCGTTCTACGAAGCGCTCGGCCTCGAGGGCTGGACTAGCCTCAAGCGGACGGTCGAGTACATCGGCGGACGGGCGATCGTGCTCGCCGACGCCAAGCGCGGCGACATCGAAAACACCCAGCGAGCGTACGCGAAGGCCGTTTTCGACGTGTTCGGGTTCGACGCCGCGACTGTGTCGGTGTACCCGGGCCGCGACGCGGCGGAGGCGTTCCTACGGTACGAGGAGAAGGGCGTGTTCGTGCTGTGCCGGACGTCGAACCGCTCCGGCGACGATCTCCAGAACCTGGTCTTCGACGGTCGGCCGCTCTACGAAAGGGTGGCCGAGCTGGCGGTGGAGTGGAACGGCCGCGGGAACTGCGGCCTGGTGGTGGGCGCGACCTACCCGGCCGAGCTTGCGTCGGTCGTGCGCATCGCGCCCGGCCTGCCGATCCTCATCCCAGGCGCGGGCGCCCAGGGGGGAGACGTCGAGGCGTCGGTCCGCGCGGCGGGCAACAACCCGTTCGTCGTGAGCTCGTCGCGCGGGATCATCTACGCCGGCGACGGTCCCGATTTCGCCGAGGCCGCGCGCCGCGCCGCGCTCGCGCTCCGCGACCAGATCGAGATGGTGGCGACCCACTGACGTGGACCTGGAGCTCGACCAGACCGTGTGGCTGAAGAAGCCGCACCCCTGCGGCTCGTACGAGTGGACGGTCGTCCGACTCGGCGCCGACATCGGCCTCAAGTGCGCGAAGTGCGGGCGGCGGGTGCTGATCGAGCGCGCGGCGGTCGAGCGGCGAATGCGCAAGACGCCGCCGAAGGGCCTGCCGCGCCGCTAGCGGCGGCGCTTGCTGGTCCGCCGTGCCTTCCGCTTGGGGATCCAGCGGCGCATCTCCTCCTGGCGCTGGAGCCGGGCGACTTCGGCCGGGTAGCGGCGCGCCATGTACCACGCCACGTACGCGACGATGCCGAGCATCGCGATCAAGCAAAGGAGCCACAGCACCCGCGCCGAGAGGATCGGGAACTCGACCAGCCGCAGCAGCAAGAAGAGAAGCCCTGTCGTCGCAAGTCCAACGAACCACGGACCGAGCTGCGCCGCCAGCCGCGTCTTGACGCGCTGGCCGGGGAAGAGCTTCCGCCGCCGGAGCCAGACGAACAGCCCGGCGAGCAGCAGGAGCGCGAACAGCGCGATCAGGGCGTACGTTATCGGGGTCGGTGCTCCGGGCGTGCTGAACCAGTAGCCAGTCTCCAGCAGGAGAGGTAGGTCGAGGCTGGGCATCGCCCCATTATTAACGACACCCTGTGTTGACCGGTTCGGGTGCCGCACCTAGAATGACGCCAAATACGGTGACCGCGTCGTTGAAGGCGCTTCGCGTCTCTGCGGCGACGACGCGCCTCGGCGGCTTCGGCGGGGCCCTCTTCCTTGCCCTCCTCTTCGTGGTCACTTTCCAGTTCATTCCGGGGCGCTACCAGCTCGTCGAGGGCGACGTCAGCCCCTACACGATCAAGGCGCCGAACAAGGTGACCTACGCGTCGCAGATCCGAACGCGGGAGGAGAAGACGCGCGCCGCCGCCGCCGTCTCCGAGGTCTACGTGCTCGACTCGGCGGTGGTCGACACGCAGCGGCAGAAGCTGGTCGACGCCTTGCGTCAGATCGGCGACGCGCGCCACCCGGCTGGGTCGGTCGAGCCCCGCCGGGACGTGATCGTCGCGGCCTACAACCCGCCGCTTCGCGCCCAGTCGATCGACGACATCCTGGCGCTCTCGGACTCTGAGTGGCAAGCGGTCTCGAACGACGCCCAGCGCGTTTTCGACATCGTCATGCGTGGCCGCATCACCGAGGCGCAGGTCGAGCAGGTCCGGAACGTCCTGCCCGCCTACACGAACTCCAGCCTCGCCGAACGCCAAGCGTCGCTGGTCGTCCAGCTCGTGTTGCCGCTGCTACGGGCGAACTTCGTGCTCGATCAGGACGCGACCGCGCGGGCCCGCCAGGAGGCGCAGGACCGTGTCCAGCCGGTCCGGGTGACGATCGAGCGCGGCGAGACGATCCTCCGCGACGGGGACGTCGTGCGGCCGCTCGACCTCGAGCGCCTCGAGGCGGCCGGACTGCGCAATCCATCGATCGATTGGCGCTCCCTCGGCGCGACGGCCCTCCTCCTCGTGCTCTTCACCCTGGTGCTGGTGCTCTTCATCCGACACTTCCGCCCGGAGCTGCAAAGCCAGCCGCGCGCGCTCCTGCTGCTCGGCCTGCTCGTCGCCGTCACCGTGCTGACCATGAAGCTGGTCGTGCCGGGTCGGGACCTGTGGTCCTACGGGCTGCCGGTAGCCGCGCCCGTGATGCTAGTCGCGCTGCTGCTCGGCGCGGACCTCGCGATAGTGGTCAACCTGGTGTTGGCCGCTTGCCTGGGACTGATCGCGGGAAACAGCTTCGAGATGACGACCGTCGCGCTGCTCGGCGGGTTCGCGGGGACGATGCTCGTCTGGCGCTTCGAGCGGCTCAACACCTTCTTCCTCGCAGGCGTGTGCATCGCGATCGTGAACTTCCTGTCCACGTGCGCCTTCGCGCTCCTGGCGGGGGACGTCGATGCCCGCCGCTTCGCGCTCCTGGCGGCGATCGCGGCCATGAACGGGATGCTCTCGGCGGCGCTGACGCTCGGCACGCTGGCGGCGATCGGGCACCTCTTCGGCATCACGACGACGCTTGGTCTGCTCGAGCTCGCCCACCCGACCCAGCCGCTCTTCCGGCGGCTGCTGACCGAGGCGCCGGGCACGTACCACCACTCGATCGTCGTCGCGAACCTCGCCGAGCGCGCCGCCGAGGCCATCGGCGCCGACGCCCTGCTCTGCCGCGTGGCGGCGTACTACCACGACGTCGGCAAGATCATCCGCCCGTACGCGTTCATCGAGAACCAGGTTCCGGGCGACAACATCCACGACCGGCTGGACCCGGCGACCAGCGCGCGGATGATCGCGGCCCACGTGCCGGATGGGCTGGCGTTGGCCAAGCGCTACCGGCTGCCCGACCGGGTGCGCGATATGATCGCCCAGCACCACGGCACAGCGTTCGTCGGCACCTTCTACCAGCGCGCCGTCAAGGCGGCCGGGAACGCGACCATCGACCAGGCCGGCTTCCGGTACGAGGGTCCAAAGCCACGCTCCCGCGAGGCGGCGATTCTGATGCTCGCCGATGGGGTAGAGGCTGCCGTCCGCGCGAGCCGCGACCACGCCCCGGACGTGATCGAGCAGCTCGTCCGCAAGATCTTCTCCGATCGGCTGGCGGACGGCCAGCTCGACGAGTGCGGGCTGACGCTCGGCGACATGGACCGGGTGCGGCAGGTCTTCGTTAGGGTGTTGCGCGCTATGTTCCACCCGCGGATCACCTACCCCGACTACCCGGCCGAGGCGACGCCGGCGACGGCGCCGGTCGTCGCGAGCGCGGCCTCTGTCGACCCGAACTAGGCGGCATGGCGTTCTCGCTCGACCTCGAGCTGCGGGACGAGACCGCGTCGGCCGCGGAGCACCTGGAGCTTCTGCGCCGCGTGGTCCAGCGCGCGGTGGCCGGCGAAGGCTTGGATGGCAGCTACCAGGTGACGGTGACGCTCGTATCGGACGACGAAATCCGCGATCTCAACAAGACCCATCGGGGCAAGGACGAAGTGACCGACGTGCTGTCGTTCCCGCTGACCGAGGGCGACGCGGCCAGCTTCGTTCTGCCCGACGAGGTGCCGACGCACTTAGGTGATGTGGTGGTTTCGACCGACCGAGCCCGCGCGCAGGCCGCCGAGCTCGGCCATTCGTTCGAGCGCGAGCTCGCCTACCTCGCCGTCCACGGAACACTGCACCTCCTCGGCTACGACCACGAGGACGACGGCGAGAAGGTGCGGATGCGCGCGCGGGAAGAACATGCCCTGGCGGACCTGCCGCGTTAGGCGGCTTTCGCCGCTTGGATGCGCGAGCGCGCCACGAAGGCAAGCACCGCCGCGGCCGACACGACGCCGGCCGCGCCGATGATGAAGCGCGGCTGGCGCCACAGGACGACCGGCGGCTCGGCGATGGCGGACGCGGGAGCGCGCTGCTCCGCGAGCGCGACCAGTCGCGCTCGCAACCCGTCGACGAACGCGACCGGTGGCTGGACGGGGTGGAGCTCGGCGTGGAGCAGGCGGACGACGTCGGCTAGTGGCTCCTCGACGGTCGCGGTGGGCTCGCGGCCGGCGACCAAGTCGTCGACGAAGGTTGCCAGCGCCTCGGCTTCTCGCCCGTAGTGGTCGTCGCGCTTGATCAAGAACACCAGTTGCTTCCTTCCACTGTCTACCCGCCCGCGTGGGCGCCTCAACGAGAGCCGGCCTCGGCGCGCGCCAACCGCTCGCGCAGCGTGACGAGCGTCCGGTGGAGCAGCGCCTTGACCGCGCCTTCGGTCCGCCGCATCTCCTGCGCGATGGCGGCGTTACTGCGCTCCTCGACGAACTTCATGACGAGCAACTGCTGGCGATCGGGTGGCAGGCTGCCGATGAGCTCACGCAGCTCGCGCTTCTCCTCCGACGTGACGGCATCCGCGTGCGGGTCGGCGCGGCGATCCTCCCAGCCGTCCAGCTCCTCCAGTGGGCCGGTCGGGTGTCGGGAGGTGTCCCGGTGCCAGTTCGCGACCAGGTTGTGCGCGATCCGGAAGAGCCACGCCGAAAAAGGGGCGCCCCGGAACTCGTAGCGCGCCAGGTTCTCCAGCGCCTGGAGGAAGACACGCTCGGTGAGATCCTCGGCCTCCGATGCCCGCCCTGTGCGGTAGTACACGTAGTTGTAAATCCGCCGCACGTGGCGGTCGTACAGCTCGCCGAACGCTTCGCCGCTCGTCTTGGCGCGCTCGGCCAGCTCCTCGTCGGACAGGTCGGCGAACGACGACACATTCGTCATGGGAAACACCGGCCGGCGGACGCCGATACGTCCGTCACAGACGCGTGAATTGGTCGACGTCCAGGACGAAGACTGTCGCGCCGCCGATCTGCACCTCGACCGGGTACGGCATGTAGAACTCGCCCGGCTCCATCACCGGGGGCAGCGGGTTGATGTACTGCGTGCGCGTCTGGCAGTTGTTCTGGATGACGGAGAGCACTTCGTCGACCTGTGCGTTCTCGACGCCCAGCAGGATCGTGGCGTTGCTCTCCTTGAGGAACCCGCCGGCGGTGTTGATTCGCGTCGCGCGGAACTGCCGCTTGGTGAGGGAATCCAGGAGGCCGGGCGCGTCGTCGCTGTGGACGATGGCCAGGACGAGCTGCACCTACACCTCCCCGCTGGGCGAGGTCGTGAGACGCCGCCCAGCACGCCGCTGGGGATTCACGGGTAGATCTTCACGCGGCGGTGTGGCTCCCGGCCCTCGCTTCGGGACGCAAGGTTATACCGTTCGGCCAATTGGTGCTGGAGCCTTCGGATGTAGGCATTCTGCGGGGACAGCTCGACGGCCTGCGAGCTCGAGAGCACCTGGCTGATCGCGTCCTCTGCCTCCTGCATCGCCGCGGATACCGGATCGCTCGACTTGTCGATCTCGTAGATGTTCGCGAGCGACTGCTCCATCTGGAGCACGGTGTTGCTCTTCAGGACGTAGACAGGCACCCCCGCCGCCTCGGCTTCGCGGATCGCCGGCGGTCGGCGCCGGTAGTAGTTCTTCAGCGTCATCACCGCGTTCGCCTCCCGGGCGTTCTTGGTGACTTCGGCTGGCACCTTCAGCTCTTCGATCGCCTGCTCGAGCCGGTTGAGGCTGACGCCGAACGGGTAGATGCGGAGTGCCGGCCCGGCCACCTTGCGGCCGCCGCGTCCGATCGGCACCGGCGCTGGCATCGGCGTCGGCGTGCGCTCGAGCAGGTCGAACGTCGTGCTCTGCCGATCGCCGGGCTGGACCAGCCGCGCCGGCGTTTCGGTCGCCTTGACCTGCCCGTCCTCGATCCACCGTGTCTGGGCCGGCCGCGCGTGCCCGCGCAGCAGCGCGTCGACGGTCTGAGCGACGTCCGCGTGGACGGCGACGCGTTCCCAGTTCTGGATTTCGACGACCACGTCGAACGTCGGGGGTGCCTTGCGCTCAAGGATCGACTTCTGGGTGCCGCGCCGGCGCGCCTCCTCGTCGCCCAGCGTGACGCTCTGGATGCCCCCGATCAGGTCGGAGAGCGTCGGGTTGAGCATCAGGTTCTCGAGCGAGGTGCCGTGGGCCGTGCCGACGAGCTGCACGCCGCGCTCGGCGATGGTGCGCGCGGCGGCCGCTTCTAACTCGGTGCCGATCTCGTCGATGACGATCACCTCGGGCATGTGGTTCTCGACCGCCTCGATCATCACCGCGTGCTGGAGCGTCGGGGTGGGCACCTGCATCCGGCGTGCGTGGCCAATGCCAGGGTGGGGGATGTCGCCGTCCCCGGCGATCTCGTTCGAGGTGTCGACGACGATCACGCGTTTCTTGAAGTCGTCCGCGAGCACGCGGGCGACTTCCCGCAGCATCGTCGTCTTGCCGACGCCCGGACGGCCGAGCAACAGGATGCTCTTGCCGGATTCGACGATATCGCGGATGATGCCGATCGTCCCGAAGACCGCGCGGCCGATTCTGAGCGTGAGGCCGACGATCCGCCCCTTGCGGTTGCGGATCGCCGAGATGCGGTGGAGGGTACGCTCGATGCCGGCGCGGTTGTCGTCGCCGAACTCGCCGATCCGCGACACGACGTAGTCGATGTCGGCCGCGGTCACCTCGAGCTCGCCGAGCGTGACCTCACGCCCCGCGAACCGCGCCTCGGGCGGTCGCCCGAGATCCATGACGATCTCGAGCAGCCCCTCGAGTCCGTCGAGGTCTGCGAGCGGTCGGTAGATGTGCGGCGGCAGCGTCTCCAGCAGAACCTGGAGGTCGTCGGTCAAGGCACCTTGCGTCATGCGGGCGTTGACTCCTTCGCCAATGGACTAGGAAGCCACGCGGGCAGGGACCCATCGCCGTTCGGGCACGCGAGCTGTAAGCATCTGGGCCAGGAGCGCCTGGGATTCGATCGGCCGGAAGCCCTTCTCCTCGAGCGCGCCCGACAGCTCGCTCTGGTAGTCGCGCATCGCGAACGCGACCGGCCGGCCGGGTACCAGCTCGGCGAGGCCGCGCCCCAGCAGATCGACGGGCTTGGGCGCATCGCGCGGATCGAGAAGGAGCTGCAGCGTGCGCGAGCCAAGGTCCACCTGCACCCAGGCGGTCAGCCGCGCGTCGCCCTGGACCACCAGGTCGCGGCGGCGGCGGCGCACCGCGCCGCGGAGGGAGGCGACCGAAGTGAACCCCCAGTTGTCGGTCCATCGCCACTCCTGGAGCGTCAGCGCCTCGATCTGTCGGACCGGCCCGGGGACCGACGCGCTGTAGAGCTGGAAGAGGGGCTGGTGGTCGGCTGGCCGGCGCGGACGCAGGCCGGGGACCGACACCTTCGGCGCCGCGTCGAACGTGGGCAGCACGAACACGTGCTCGGTCGTGTACTGGACGAACCCGGCCTGCCTCGCCGGTTGGAGCCACGGGCTGTCCATCGGGAGGCGCAGGAAGACCTTCTGGACGCCCTCCTCGACCGCCGCCTCGCACAGGTGCGTGAGCAGGCGGAGGCAGACCCGATCGCCGTCGACCGACGGCGCGATCATCAAATGGTCGATATCCCAGACGTCGGCGCCGAATCGGGCGCGGGCGGCCACCAGCCCGTAGATCTGGCCCTGCTCGACGTTGACCCACGTCTCGCGCCCCGGGTTCAAGGCGAGCGAGCGCCCGAGGAACTCCTTGAACGTCAGCCGCGGGGCGCGCACCGCCGGGCCGAGCAGTGCCTCGTTCGCCGGCGAGCGGCTTCTGAACTTCAGGAATGCGCTCAGATCGGTGGGGCGAAGCGCGCGTATCAACGGACCGAAAGGGGCGCCCGCGGCGCTCGCTTCATCTGCTAGCGAGTGTACCACGCGGTTTTTCGGCGACTCAATCGATCCCCAAAAGGTACCCTGGTGGTCGTTGCACGCGGCGCCCTCGCGACCGCGTAGAATGGCTGTGCTTTGCGGCAACGGATGTACCGTGCGGCGGTCCGCCAGTGGCTGACCGTCAAGACCATGCCGCCGGACATCCGCCGCGACCTGGCAACGCAGGCGCTGATCTGGACAGGGCTGATGGCCCTGTTCGCCTGGGGCCTGATCGGCCTGGTAGCCATCCCCACCTAGCCCGTCCGAACGGGCCGCTGGTATACTCGCCAGCGCCCGGGCAATTAGCTCAGTCGGCTAGAGCACACGGCTTACATCCGTGAGGTCGCAGGTTCGAGCCCTGCATTGCCCACCGACGGCCCCGGTTCGTCACGGCAAGTTAGTCGACGCCTTAGCGCGGGAAGAGGTCGCTCAAGCTGGCGGGGCCCGGCTCGGCGGCGTGTCCGAGGTGGTCGAGACCCCAGAGGTCCTCGATGGTCCGCAACAGGCCGTAGTGGTTGGTAGCCGCGGGCGACCGATAGCCGTGGGGACCTTGGGCGGACGCGACGATCGTCGCGATGCGGCCGCCGCCTGGCTGGCCGCAGCAGCCGTCGTCGCTCGAGCCCTCGTCCCAGGTGATGATCAGGACGCCGCCATCGCGCCAGGCCGACGAAGCGAGCAGCTTCGGCACGAACGACGCCAGCCACCGGTCGCCCTCCGCCGTCGACCCGTCGTGCATGTCGTCGCGGAGGTTCGGCGTAACGAACGCTAGGTCGGGCACGCGGTTGGAGGCGAGGTCGGCCTCGAGCTGCGTGAGCGGCACAACGGCGGTGCACCGCGCTGGGTCGTCGCGCACGGCGCGGAAATAGAGGAACGGGTTGTGCCGGATGACGTAGCCGCCGCTCGCTTCCCCGAGGAAGCACGGCTCGGGCAGGTCCTCCTGGTAGCTCCGCCAGGTCCGGCCCGCGGCCTCGAGCTGATCGGCCAGCGTCGGCGCGTCGAAGAAGCAGTCGGTGCAGTCGTCCTCGACGCCGAAGGTCTGGCCGGCGACGAGCGCCAGGTAGTTGGGTAGGCTGGGGTGCCCCACCGCGAAGTAGCCGTCGGCGAGCGTGTACTCCTGGGCAAGCCGGTTGACGTACGGCGCGTCGGGGTTGCCGACCACCTCTTCGTAGCCGCGGTTCTCCATGACGATCAGGAAGACGTGGCTCGGCCCACGGCCGGCGCGCGCGGCGAGCACGACGGCGGCCGCCGTCGCCAGCGCCGCCACCGCCACCGCCGCGACGCCGAGGCGGCGCCACGTCGGGCGCGCGACACGATCAGCGCCGGCTTGCGACCACCGCAAAGGAAGCACCGCGACCTCCGGCTCTCGGCAGAGGGTAGCTCGCGCGTGGCTGGTCGCCGGTGGGGGAGTGGTGGACGGTTGGCGTACACGGCTGCTGTTGGTGGCGCCTGGCCGCCCTGGCCGGTGTGCGACAATCGGAGGCATGCCGCGATGGGCGGAGATGATCCACACCGGGCTCCAGGGCTGGATCGCCCGGGAGCGCGACGCGCAGCGTCGGTGGGTCGCGGCGCCGGAGCACACGTGGATCGGCGCGGTCGAAGTCGAGCTGGACCCCGCCGACGACCACTGCCTCTGGGGGAAGCGCGGCTCGGGGAACCTGGTGAGCGGGGGCGACGGCCGGACCGCCGACCTCTTCTCGCGCGCCGAGCTCGGGAGCTGTGAGCTGTACCTCGAGTTCATGATCCCATTGGAGTCGCGGTCGGGCGTGTACCTGCTCGGGCAGTACGAAATCGAGATCGCCGACACGGCCGACCTGGCCGAGGACGAGTTGACGCACGAGTCGTGCGGCGCGATCAGCGCCCGGTGGGACCTCGAGGCGCGCCGACCCTATGGCGGGTATCCGCCGCTCACCAACGCCGCGCTTCCGGCCGGCGAGTGGCAGACGCTGGAGCTGACGTTCCGTGCACCCAGGTTCGACGGCGCGGGCAACAAAGTGGGGAACGCGCGGTTCGACCGTGTCGTGCTGAACGACGTGGTGGTTCACGAGAACGTCGAGCTCACGGGCCCAACGCGGGGCGCCTGGCGCGACGTCGAGGTCGCCTACGGGCCGCTCAGGCTCCAAGGCGAGCACGGTCCGGTCGCCTTCCGCGACATCCGCGTACGGACCATCTTCGACTAGAACACCACGGTGCCCACGTCTTTGCCGCCCCGGGCGCGGTGGTGCGCTTGGCGGTGCCTACGGCGCGACCGGGCCGCCGGTGGTGCGCGGCGGCTTCGTGCCGCTCTGCCCGCTCATCTGGGTTCCCGTCGGGAGCGCCTCGGCGCCCGCCGCCAGCTCCGGATCGGTACCGCGCGCGGTCGGACGGGCGGTGACGTGCTGGTGCAGCGCCCGCGCCGAGGTGAACGGCTTGTCGCGCAGGTCGCAGACGAATGGCTCCAAGGGCCGGACCCACCTGGCCCGTGCCCGCGGGCGGCGTGTCAGCCGCCGGTTCAGTCCGGCTCGGCCGGCCGTTTCGGCCGTTCGGACGTGGATGAGACCAGGTTGGGCGCCTCGCCGACGCGTACGTACACCGCTACCTTGCCGTCCAGCGACGCGGGCAGGACGTCCCACCGGTCGAGTGTGACCGTCCGCCCGTCGGGCGGCTCGGTACGCCGGTAGGACCCCGGAGGGACACGCTGGCCGGCGAGGTACAGGCCACTGTCGTCTACCCAGAGCATGGGCTGCACCCCGGCGGAGATTCGCGTTCAACAGACTACACCCCCTGTCGGCGAATGCAATAGGGCGTCTAGGCGTCTGCAGCGAGTGATCGGGCGATCCGTGGAAGCACGAACAGCCCGTAGAGCGCCAGCTTCGGCGACGCGAGCGCGGAGGCAAGGTCGAGAACGACATGTCGCATCCCGGCACGGGCGAACTGCCGCAGCCGCGCCGTCACCTGCTCAGGCGTGCCGACGACCAGCCCGTAGCCGAGCAGCTCCGGCGGCACCGCCGCGAGCGCGCGTTCGAGCGTGGCCCGATCGTACCGCTCCGGGACGACGTCGACGTAGCCACGGAACGCGTCGCCGAAGGGGTGGTGCGCGCCGACCGCGCGCCATGCGTCAGGCGGGGCCGTGAGGAGCGCAGCCCAACGGCCGGCGCGCGTCTCCAGCACCGCGCGCGCTTCGCGCTCGGTCGGCGCCACGACGACGTACTGATGCAAGGCCGGGGTGACCGCGTCGGAGTCCCGCCCGGCCTTCGCAGCGGCGGCGCGGATGGCGGCGAGCTTGGTCGCGTACTCCTCGGGGGAGCCGA
>DASRFH010000152.1:0-55445 GCA_035651675.1 Chloroflexota bacterium
GTCGGCGTCGGGCCCGGTGACCCAGAGCTGATCACACTGAAGGGGCTGCGCGTGCTGCGCGCGGCGGCGACCGTCTACGTCCCAGCGTCGCCGGTCGGCCGTGGCAGCCTTGCGCGGGCCATCGCCGCCGAGCACCTCGACGCGACCCACCAGCGCATCGTCGAGCTGCCTTTCGCGATGCGCGCATCGCCCGAGCGGATGGCAGCGCAGTGGCGGGCGAACGCCGCGGCGATCGCCGAGGGGCTCGTCGACGGTGCCGACGCCGCGTTCCTGACCGAGGGCGACCCGATGCTGTACAGCACTTTCGTCCACGTCGCCGGCGCGCTGCGCGAGCTGCGGCCAGACGTACGCGTCGTCGTCGTGCCTGGCGTCTCGTCGGTGAACGCGGCCGCGGCCGTGGCCGGGATGCCGCTCGCGGACCAGGACGAGCGGCTGGCGGTGTTGCCGGCGGCGTACGAGCGCGACGGCCTCGTTGAGGTGCTCCGGTCGTTCGAGACCGTCGTGCTGTTGAAGGTTGCGTCGGCCGTCGATCGGGTCATCGACGACCTGGAGGCGCTCGGCCTGGTAGACGCGGCGGTGTGCGTCGAGCGCTGCGGCTGGCCGGAGGAGCGTGTCGTCCGCGACGTGCGCGTCCTGCGCGGTGCGAAGCTCGACTACTTCTCGCTGATGATCGTGCGGACGCGGCGATGAAGGGACACGTCTACTTCGTGGGCGCCGGCCCCGGCGCGCCCGACCTGATCACGGTCCGCGGCCGCGCGATCGTCGAGCGCGCCGACCTGATCGTCTACGCCGACTCGCTGATCGATCCGGCTGTGTGTGCTGGCGCGCGGCACGACGCCGAGGTGATCGGCAGCTCGGGGCTGACGCTCGAAGAGGTCGTCGGGCGGATGATCGAGGCAGCGCGGGCCGGCAAGCTGGTTGCCCGGCTCCAGAGCGGCGATCCGTCGATCTACGGCGCGATCCACGAGCAGATCGTGCGGCTCGACGCGGCCGGCGTGCCGTGGACGATCGTGCCGGGGGTCAGCTCGGCGTTCGCGGCGGCGGCGAGCCTCGGCGTCGAGCTAACTGTGCCCGAGGTCGCCCAGACGGTGATCCTCACGCGCATCTCCGGCCGGGCGAGCCCGGTGCCGCCGCGCGAGGAGCTGCCTGGGCTCGCCGCCCATGGCGCGACACTCGTGCTGTTCCTCAGCGTCAACCACATCACCCGTGTCGTGCCCGAGCTGCTGTCCGGCGGCTACCCGGCCGACACGCCGGTCGCGGTGGTGCACCGTGTGACGTGGCCCGATGAAGCGACGCTGCGGGGCACGCTGGCCGATATCGTCGAGCGGGTGCGCGCGGCGAAGTGGAACAAGCAGGCGCTCATCCTGGTCGGCCCAGCGATCGGCGCGAGGGACGGCGCGGCCGAGAAGCGGTCGCGCCTGTACGCCGGCGACTACACGCACCTGTTCCGGCGGGGTGCCGCGGCGGCTGACCCATGAGCGCACGGTGCTTGTCTGGCCGGACGAGCTATGCCCCCAACGCGGATGCGCGCCGGGTGGAACGATGAAGGGGTTGGCGGTGTTCGCGGTCGGCCGGCGGGGCAGCGCGCTCGCGGGACGAATCGCGCGGCAGCTCGGCGGGGAGGCGTTCGTGCCGCGGCGCTTCCTCGACGCGGTCGGCGGGCCGGCGGCTCCGCTGGACGAGGGCGAGCTGAGGTCGGCGCTGGCGGACGCGTTCGGGCGATACCGGGGACTGGTGCTGGTCATGCCACTCGGCGCGGGCGTGCGGCTGGTTGCGCCGCACCTCCGCGACAAGCGCGTGGATCCGGCGGTCGTGGCGGTGGACGAGGCCGGCACGTACGCGATCGCGGCGCTGAGCGGCCATTTGGGCGGCGGCAACGATCTGGCGCGGCTGGTGGGGGCGGCGATCGGCGCGCAGCCAATCCTCACGACCGCGGCCGAGGTGCTCGGCGGGCTGGCGCTCGACCTGCTTGGGCGCGAGCACGGATGGACGATCGAGGAGGGCGGCGGGCTGACGCGCGCGAGCGCGGCACTGCTCAACGGCGAGCCGGTCGGCTGCTACCAGGACGCCGGTGAGGAGGAGTGGTGGGCGAGCGCGCCGAAGAACCTCGTGCGCTACGCGAGCCTCGACGCGCTGGCGAACGCGGACGTGGCGGCGCGGCTGGTGGTCAGCGACCGGGTGCTGCCCGGCTGGCATCCTGAGGAGCACCCTCGCCTCCATCAGCTGGTGGGCGACGCGGGAACCCGGTCGTCTCCTCGGGCGTCAGCGGGCGTCGACGCCGCGACGGTCGAGACCTCGCGCTCCGCTCAGGATGGTCGCGCGCCCTGGATCGTCTTCCGGCCGAGGACGCTCGTGCTCGGCATCGGCTGCTCCCGCGGCGCGACGGCGGACGAGATCGGCGCGCTGGTCGACGCGACGCTGCGCGAGCACGGGCTCGCGGCGGCGAGCGTGCGCGGGATCGCGACGATCGACGCGAAGCGCGACGAGGCCGGGCTGGCGACGTTCGCCCAGGCGCGTAGGTGGCCGATCGACTATTTCTCGGCTCGGGAGCTGGCCGGGCACGCGGCGCCGTCCGGCGCGTCAGAGGTGGTCGAGCGGGCGGTCGGTGTGGGCGCGGTCTGCGAGCCCGCCGCCCTGCGGGCGACCGGCGCTGCTGAGCTCGTCGTGCCGAAGCGGAAGGCGGCGCGCGCCACGGTCGCCGTCGCGCGCGCTGGCGCCGAGCGGCGCGGGCACCTCGCGGTCGTCGGCATCGGCCCGGGCGGCGAGGAGGACGTCACCGCGCGCGCACGGCGGGCGCTCGAGGAGGCGGAGGCGGTCGTCGGGTACCACGGCTACCTCGACCTCGTGCGCCCGTGGCTCGGCACGAAGGTGTACCACGGCAGCCCGATCGGCGACGAGGCCGAGCGCTGCCGGCTGGCGATCGACCTGGCGCGCCGTGGGCGGCGCGTGGCGCTCGTCTCGAGCGGCGACGCCGGTATCTACGGGATGGCCGGCCTCGTCTTCGAGCTGCTGGAGGCGGACGGCCGCGCTGCCGAAGCGGCGCAGGTCGAGGTCGTGGCGGGCGTCTCCGCGGCGCAGGCGGCGGCGGCGCTGCTCGGCGCGCCGCTCATGAGCGACTTCGCGGCGGTCAGCCTGAGCGATCTGATGACGCCGTGGCCAGCCATCGAGCGCCGCCTGGAAGCGGCCGCCGCCGCCGACTTCGTGGTCGCGCTGTACAACCCGGCCAGCGCGCGGCGGCGCGAGCAGCTGCCGCGGGCGCGCGAGATCCTGCTCCGGCATCGGGGATCCGAGACGCCGGTCGGCGTCGTACGGAACGCCGGACGGCCCGGCCAGGACGTCAGGCTGACGACCCTCGGCGGACTGCTCGACGAGCCAGTGGACATGCTGACCGTGGTCGTCGTCGGGAACAGCGCGACGATCCGTGTCGGCGACCGCATGGTGACCCGGCGTGGCTACGCGGGAGGGAGCTGACGTGGCGCGCGTGGTGATCGCGGGCGTCGCGAGCGGCGTCGGCAAGACGACGCTCGCGGCCGGGATCGTGGCGGCGCTGCGGCGGCGTGGGCTGCGCGTGCAGCCTTTCAAGGTCGGGCCCGACTACATCGACCCGAGCTACCTCGGGCGCGCGGCGGGCGCGCCGGCGCGCAACCTGGACGGCTGGCTCGTGCCACCGAACGCGCTGCGAACGCTCTTCGCGCGCGCGGCCGCGGCGGCCGACGTCGCGGTGATCGAAGGAGTGATGGGCCTCTACGACGGCCGGGCGGACACGGGCGAGGGCAGCACCGCCGAGCTGGCGAGGCTGCTCGGCGCGCCGGTCGTGGTGGTCGTGGACGTTGGGAAGATGTCGCGCACGGCAGCGGCGGTGGTGCTCGGCTGCCAGCGGTTCGAGCCGGACGTGCGGCTCGGCGGCGTGTTATTGAACCGCGTCGGCAGCACACGCCACCTCGCCTGGACGAGCGGACCGATCGCCGCCGCGACCGGCCTCCCCACGCTCGGCCACATGCCGAAACGCGCCGAGCTGGCGCTGCCGGAGCGGTACCTCGGGCTCGTGCCGACCGCCGAGGGCAGCGTGGACGACGGCTTCTTCGAGCGGCTCGCCGACCAGGTCGAGGCGACGGTCGACCTCGACGGCCTGGTGGCGCTGGCGCGCGCCGCGCCCCCGCTCGCGCGCGGCGGCGGCGGAGAGCTCTTCCCGCGGACGCCTCGGGCCGCCCGTGTCAGAATCGCCGTGGCGCGCGACGCGGCGTTCAACTTCTATTACGAGGACAACCTCGACCTGCTCCGCGCCTGGGGCGCGGAGCTCGTGCCGTTCAGTCCGTTGGCCGACGCGGCGCTGCCGCCCGGCGTCGGCGGCGTCTACATCGGCGGCGGCTTCCCCGAGCTGTACGCACGCGAGCTGGCGGCGAACGAGGCGGCGCGCGCCGACCTACGGCGCGCCGCGGACGCCGGCGTGGTCGTCTACGGCGAATGCGGTGGGCTGATGTACCTGTCGGAGGGCATCGTCGATCGCGACGCCGCGCGGCACCCGATGGTCGGGCTGATCCCGGGCTGGTCGACGCTCGAACGCGGGCGGCTGACCGTGGGCTACCGGACGGCGACCGCGCGGCGCGACTCGTTCCTGCTGCGCGCCGGCGAGCGGGTGCGCGCCCACGAGTTCCACTGGTCCGGCCTGGTCGGCGGGCCGCCACCGGACGCCGCTTACCAGCTCGACGAGACAGGCGCGGTCGAGGGGTACGCTCGGGGGAACGTGCTGGCGAGCTACCTCCACGTGCATTTCGGGAGCGACCCACGGCTGGCACCGCGATTCGTCGAGGCGTGCGCGGTGCGCCGGCCTCTGGAGGTGTCGTGACGACGATCGAGGATCTCATAGCGCGGATCGGTCCGCTCGACGCCGCCGCGATGGAAGCGGCGCGGGCGCGGCACCGGCAGCTCACCAAGCCGCCGGGGAGCCTCGGACGGCTCGAAGAGCTGGCGATCACGCTGGCCGGAATCGTCGGGCGGCCGATCCCGGCGGTCGAGCGCAAGGCCGTCGTCGTGATGGCCGGCGACCACGGCGTCGCGCTGGCCGGCGTGTCCGCCTACCCGCAGGCGGTGACCGCGCAGATGGTGGCGAACTTCCTGGCCGGCGGCGCGGCGATCAACGTGCTGGCGAGGCGGGCCGGCGCGCGGGTCGTCGTGGTCGACGTCGGCGTCGCGGCCGAGCTGCCGGCCCTCCCAGGGCTGGTCGCGCGGAAGGTGCGGCCGGGGACCCGGAGCATGGTCGAGGGCCCGGCGATGACCCGCGACGAGGCGCTGGAGGCGGTGCAGGTGGGCGCCGACGTGCTCGAGGCCGAGGCGGCGCGCGGGCTCGACCTGGTCGGCACCGGCGACATGGGGATCGGAAACACCACCGCGTCGAGCGCGATCCTGGCGGCGATGGCCGGCTGCCCGGTCGTCGAGGTGACCGGCCGGGGGACGGGGGTCGACGACGCGGGCTTCGCGCGCAAAGTCGCCGCGATCGAGCGGGCGCTCGAAGTGAACCAACCGGACCCAAGCGATCCGGTCGACGTGCTGGCGAAGGTCGGCGGACTCGAGATCGCCGGGCTTGTCGGCGTGATCCTCGGCGCGGCGTCGCGGCGGATCCCGGTGTTGGTGGACGGGTTCATCTCCGGTGCGGCGGCGCTCGTCGCGACCGAGCTCTGTCCGGCGGCGCGCGCGTACCTGATCGCGGCGCACAGCTCGGTCGAGGTCGGCCACCGTCTGATGCTCGAGCGGATGGAGCTCGCACCCCTGCTGAGGCTCGACCTGCGGCTGGGGGAAGGGACCGGCGCGGCGATGGCGATGCAGCTCGTGGACGACGCGGTCGCGGTGCTGGCCGAGATGGCGACCTTCGTGGAGGCGGGCGTGAGCGACCGTGAGGCGGCGGAGGAATCGGCGCGATGATCGGGGGAGACGTCGGGGTGCGCCCTCAGCGCGGTCTCCTCCCGGGGGAAGGGGGGACCGCTGTGTGGCGCGCGGCGGCTCTCAGCGTCTCGCTGTTGACGACGCTGCCGCTGCCGCGCTTCTCTGCCGGGCCTGGCGCCCTGGGGGCCACCACGGCGTTCTTTCCGCTCGTCGGGTTGGCGCTTGGGCTGGTGCTCGGCGGTGCCGGGCTGCTGCTCGACCGCGCGCTGCCGCCGGGGCCTGTCGCGGCGATCCTCGTGCTCGGCGGCGTCGTGCTGACCGGCGGGCTCCACTTCGACGGGCTGATGGACAGCGCCGACGGCGTCTTCGGCGGACGCACGCGCCAGCGGCGGCTCGAGATCATGCGCGACAGCCGGGTTGGGTCCTTCGGCGTGCTCGCCGGTGCGCTCGCCCTCCTCCTCCAGTACGCCTGTCTGGCGACGCTCGGCGGCGTGGCGCGGCTCGTCGCGATGGCGGCCGCGATGGCGCTGGCACGCTGGGCGATGGCGCTGGCGGTCGCACTGTTCCCCACGGCGCGAACCGATGGGTTGGGGGCGAGCTTCGGTGCCAACCAGGCCGGCTGGGCGGTCGGCGTGGCGACGGCGACCGCGGTCGTCGTCGGCGGCCTGGCCGGGCCGGCGGGCTGGATCGCGCTGCCGGTCGTCGCGGTGGCCGTGCTGGCCGGCGGGCGCTTCTGCACCGCGCGGCTCGGCGGCCTGACCGGCGACACCTACGGCGCCCTCGCGGTCGTGACGGAGTGCCTCGTCTACCTCGTGGCGGTTGGGATGAGCCGGTGAGCGAACGCGCTCTTGTGCTCCTGCTGGCCGTCGGGCTCGACGTTCTCGCGGGCGAGCCGCCGAGCGTGGTCCACCCGGTCGTCTGGATCGGACGGCTGGTGGCCAGCATCGAGCGGCGGGCGCCGATCCGCGGCGTGGTCGCCCTCGGCTCCGGCGCGCTGTTGACGCTGGCGACGGTGGGCGCGTCGACGCTCGGGGGCTGGCTCCTCGCGCTCGGCCTGCGGCCGCTGCCGCGGCCACTGCGCGTCCTGTTGGGCGCGCTGGCGCTGAAGCCCACCTTCGCCGTGCGGGCGCTCTTCGAAGCCGGCGAGGCAGTCCGGGCGGCGCTGGCGGCCGACGATCTGCCGGCGGCGCGTAGGGCCCTCGCCAGCCTCTGCAGCCGCGATGCGAGCGAGCTGTGCGCCGAGCAGGTCGCGTCCGGCGCGATCGAGTCGCTGGCCGAGAACGCGGTCGACTCGGCGATCGCGCCGGGCCTCGCCTACCTGGTCGGCGGTCTGCCGGCCGCCTACGGCTACCGGGCCGCCAACACGCTCGACGCGATGATCGGCTACCACGGCCGTTACGAGCTGCTTGGCAGGTGCGCGGCGCGGCTGGACGACCTGTTGAACCTCGTACCCGCGCGGCTGGCCGCCGGCGTCGTCCTGGTCGGCGCGGCGCTCGGCGGCGGGGCTCCGTGCTCGGGCTTCGACGCGCTCCGCCGCGACCACGGTGCCACCGAGAGCCCGAACGCCGGCTGGCCGATGAGCGCGATGGCCGGTGCGCTCGGCGTTCGGCTCGAAAAGCCGGGCCAATACCGGCTGGGCGACGCGACGCGCGCGATCCAGGCCGCCGACATCGCGGGGGCCCAGCGCATCGTGGCACGCGGGCTCATGGCTGCGCTCGGGCTGATCGCGCTCGCCGGCGTCGTGTGGCGCCGCGCGGGAGCCGCCGCGTGATCCGGCCGCGCGCGCACGTCGAGACGCTCGCCCCCGTCTACCACGGCAGCATCGGCGACGCCGAGCTGGCTGCGCTCGGGCTCCGGCGCGAGGAGGTCGTCGACTTCAGCGTCAACGCCAACCCGCTCGGACCATCGCCGGCGGCGGTCGCGGCGGCGCGCGCGGCGGTGTGGGCGCACTACCCGGACGATCGGGCGACCGCGCTCCGTGAGGCGCTGGCGCGGCGCGAGGGCGTCGGCGTCGAGCAGGTAGTCGTCGCGAACGGCTCGGCGGAGCTGATCTGGCTGCTGGCACTCGCGTTCGTCGATCCGGGCGACGCGGCGCTCGTGGTCGGGCCGACGTTCGGCGAGTACGCGCGAGCGGTGCGCGTGGCCGGCGGCGTCGTCCACGAGTGGCGGGCGCGGGCCGAGGACGACTTCGCGGTGGACGTCGACGCGGTCGTGGCGGCGGCCGTCGAGGCGCGGGCGCGGCTGCTGTTCCTGTGCAATCCGAACAACCCAACCGGGGTCTTGCTGCCTTTCGAGGAGATCGAGGCGCTCGCCCGGGCGCTTCCCGAGACGCTGCTCGCGCTCGACGAGGCGTACGTGCCGTTCGTCGACGAGCCAGTCCGCTCGAACGCGCTCGGCGGCGCCGTCCTGCTGCGGTCGCTGACGAAGGACCAGGCGATGGCCGGGCTGCGCCTCGGCTACGCGCTCGCGCCGGCGCCGATCGCCGACGCGCTCGACCGCGTCCGGCCGCCCTGGAGCGTCAACGCCGTCGCGCAGGCGGCCGGGCTGGCGGCGATCGCCGATGGCGAGCACCTCGCGCGGGCGAGGGAGGAGGTGGGCAGGGCGCGGGCGTACGTGACACGTGCCCTTCGTGATCTGGGGCTGCGGGTGGTGCCGTCGGCGGCCAATTACGTCCTCGTCGAGGTTGGCAATGGCGCCGCCGCGCGTGCCGAGCTGCTCAGCCGCGGCATCGTCGTGCGCGACTGCGCCTCGTTCGGGCTGCCCTCCTTCGTCCGGATCGGGCTGCGGACGCTGCCGGAGTGCGAGCGGCTCGTCGCGGCGTTCGCGTCGGCCGGTGTTGGTCGGGGAGGGGTCCCCACGTGACCGCGACCGTGCTGATGGTCCAGGGGACCGCGTCCGGCGTGGGCAAGAGCGTCGTGACGGCCGGGTTGTGCCGACTGCTGCGGCGACGCGGACTGCGCGTCGCGCCGTTCAAGGCGCAGAACATGTCGCTCAACGCGGCGGTGACGCGCGACGGCGAGGAGATCGCCCGCTCGACGGCCGTGCAGGCGGCGGCGTGCGGTGTGGAGCCGACCGTGGACATGAACCCGATCCTCTTGAAGCCCGAAGCCGAGGCGCGCTCGCAAGTGATCGTGCGCGGACGCGTGTGGGGAACGCTGCGCGCCCGCGAGTACTTCGCGCGCAAGCACGACTTCTGGCCGGTGGTCGCCGACGCGCTCGACCGCCTGCGCGATCGGTACGAGGTGGTCGTGGCCGAGGGGGCTGGCAGCCCCGCCGAGATGAACCTGCGCGACCGCGACATCGTGAACATGCGCGTGGCGCGGTACGCCAGCGCGTCGGTCGTGCTCGTCGGCGACGTCGAGCGGGGTGGCGTCTTCGCGCAGCTCGTCGGCACGCTCGACCTCCTGCCGCACGACGAGCGCGCGCTGGTGAGGGGGCTGGTGGTGAACCGGTTCCGCGGCGACCGATCGCTCTTCGCCGACGGCGTCCGCTTTCTCGAGGAGCGCACCGGGCGCCCGGTGCTGGGGGTCGTGCCGTGGGTGCGCGACCTGGGGCTGGCCGAGGAGGACGGGGCCGTGCTCGATCGGCCGAGGCCTAGCAGCGGGGGGCCGCTCCGCGTCGCCGTCGTCAAGCTGCCGCGGATCGCGAACTTCGACGACTTCGGCCCGCTCGAGCGGATGGCCGAGCTCGACGTGCGCTACGCGGATCGGCCGGCCGAGCTCGACGGCGCCGACCTCGTGGTCCTGCCGGGCAGCAAGTCCACGATCGCCGACCTCGCCTACTTACGGGAGCGCGGCCTCGCGGACGCGGTGGTCGCGGCGCGTCGGCGTGGTGCCGCGGTCATCGGGATCTGCGGGGGGTTCCAGATGCTGGGGCGGACGATCCGGGACCCGGAGCGTTTCGAGTCGCCCATCGGCGAGGCGATGGGGCTCGGCCTGCTGCCGCACGAGACCGTCTTCGCGCCGGAGAAGGAGGTCGCGCGCGTCCGGGCGCGGCTCGTGGCGCACGTCGGGCCGTTCGGCGCGGCGCGCGGCGCGGAGGTGGACGCGTACGAGATCCACGCCGGCAGAAGCGCGGCCGAGACGGGGGCGCCGATCCGGGTGGTCGCGCGCGGCGCGCGGGAGGTGGACCTGCCGGACGGAGCGATGACGGACGACGGCGCGGTGTTCGGCACGTACCTACATGGCCTGTTCGAGAACGCTGTCGCGCGGCGCGCGTTAGCGGACTGGCTCAAGGAGCGGCGCGGACTGCCGAGCGGCTCGTCGGGCGCGGGCGAGGAACCCGACCCGCACGACGGCTGGGCCGACGTGCTCGACGAGGCGCTCGACGTCCCGCGGCTGCTCGACCTGTGCGGGGTGCCCGCGCCGTGAGCGGGCGCGTCACGCTCGTGCTGGGCGGCGCGCGGAGCGGGAAGAGCAGCTACGCCGAGCGGCGAGCGGCCGAGTCGGGGCTGCCGGTCGTCTACGTCGCCACGGCGACGGCCGGCGACGGCGAGATGGCGGCGCGCATCGCCGCGCACCGGGCGCGGCGGCCGGCGGCGTGGCGGACCGTCGAGGCGCCGCGCGACCTCGCCGCGACCATCGCCGAGCACGCGAAGCCCGGCGTTTTGCTGCTGGTCGAGTGCCTCAGCCTCTGGGTGAGCAACGAGCTGCTGCGCCGGGAGGCGGGCGCGGACGTCGAGGCGGAGCTGGTGGGGGCGATCCAGCGAGCCCTCGCCGCCGCCCGCGCGGCCGGCGCGCATCTGCTCCTCGTCTCGAACGAGGTCGGGATGGGCGTCGTGCCCCCGTACCCGCTTGGACGGCGCTACCGGGACGCGCTCGGCCGCGTGAACCAGGCGGCCGCGGCCGGCGCGGACGACGTCTACCTGATGGTCGCCGGGATCCCGGTGGACGTGCGCGCGCTGAGCGCCGAGGTCAGCTCTCGAGCGTCGCGTTCAGCTTGATCTCGACGTTGCCGCGCAGCGCGTTCGAGATCGGGCAGCCCTGCTCCCCCTTCTTCGCCATCTCCTCGAACTTCGCCTGGTCGATCCCAGGCACCCGGCCGCGCACGTCGAGCCGGCTCTCGCCAACCTTGATGCCGCCCGGCACCTGCTCGACCGTCACGACCGCGCTCACCTGGAGCCGCTCGGGCGGCGTGCCCGCCTCGTTCAGCGTGTGCGAGAGCGCCATCGCGTAGCAGCTCGCGTGCGCCATCGCGATCAGCTCCTCGGGGCTGGTTCGGCCGTCCGACCGCTCGACGCGCGAGGCCCACGTGACCGGCAGCCCGCCCGCGAACGCTCCGCTGCCCGTGCTCGTGATCGTTCCCTTGCCCTGGACGAGGTTTCCCTCCCAGACGACCTCGGCCCGCCGCTCCGCCATCGGCATCGTGCTACTCCTGCTGAAGTGTTCCGCAGCGGAGAAGCTTACCGCAGGCGGGCGGCCTCCTCGTCCTCGGCGCGGTAGATGCCGGCGGTCAGCCGTGGCATCTCGGCCATATCGGCCGGCGGCACGAACGCCTCGACAGGTCGACCTCGATCGACGGCGGCTCACGCAGCGCCCACCGTGCGAGCGCCGCGACCAGCCGGCCGTCGTCGGGCTGAGCCCAGCGCGCGACGCGCCGGTACCAGGGCTGCTCGGTCACGGCGCGATCGAGTCGAGCGTCGGCGTGCGGCGGCGGTCGGCCGGGTCGTCCCACCCCTTGAAGCGCGGTGGGCGCTTCTCGGCGAAAGCGCGGCGCGACTCCATGAGGTCGTCCTTCGCCCCGTGCTCGCGCAGCGCCTCGGCGAGGCGGACGAGCTCCGGCGGCACCTTCGGCCGCATGGCGCGCATCATCGCCAGGGTGTTGACGCGCGAGGCCGGTGGCAGCGTCAGCAGGTGGGCGGCCATCTCGCGGGCGGTCGGAAGCAGTGCGTCCGGGTCGACGAGCCGGTTCAGGAAGCCGAGCTCGTAGAGCCGTTCGGCAGTGAACCGGAACGCGAAGGCCATCTCGGTCGCGATCGCGTGCGGCAGGCCATTGACGAGCCCGTGGTTGTACCCGCCCAGCAGCCACCGCTTCGCTTCGGACATCTCGAAGACGGCGCCGCGCACCGCCACGCGCAAGTCGGCGCGCTCGACCTCCATGAAGCCGCCACCCATCGCGAAGCCGTTGACGGCCGCGATCACCGGTTTATCGAGCGTGCCGTCGACGTACGGGTTGTCCAGCTTCGGGCGCGGTCCGCCGACGCTGCCGCGCTCGACCGTCTCCTTCATGTCCTCGCCGGCGCAGAAGGCCCGGCCCGTGCCTGTGTAGATGGCGACCTCGACGTTCGGGTCGTCGCGGAAGTCGCGCCAGGCCGCGGCGAGCTGTGCGCGCATCTCCGTGCCGAGCGCGTTCATGCGCTCGGGGCGGTTCAGCCGGACGACCATCACGCCGTCGGCCTTCTCGGTTTCGACGAACGTCATCTCGGTTCGACCCGTGTTGCGCGTCTTCGACCTACGAGGCGCACCGCCGGGAGCTTCACCCCGCGACCGCCGGCTTCTTCATGCCGATCGCGCCGCTCTGCTCGAGCTCGGCGATCTCGTCGGCGGAGAGACCAAGCTCGACCAGCACCTGCTCGGTGTCGCCGCCCGGGACGGGCGCGGCGGAGCGGAGCGAGGTCGACGTGCGCGAAAGGCGCACCGGCGAGCGGACGATCGTCAGCGGGCCGTACACCGGGCTCACGACGGTCTGCGCCATCTGCAGGTGTTGCACCTGCGGATCGGCGAACGTCTGGTCGATCGTGTAGATCGGGCCGGCGGGGACGCCGACGTCGTTCAGCTTCTCGATGAGCTCGTTCACCGTCATCTGGCGCATCTTCGCGTCGACCGCCTCGCGCAGCGCGGTGCGGTTTTCGGGCTTCGCCCGCGCGGCGGAGGTCGCGAAGCGCGGGTCCTCGGCGAGCTCCTCCGCGCCGATCACGCGGAGGAAGTCGCGGAACATCCGGTCGCCGCTGGAGCCGATGTTGACGACGCCGTCCTTGGCGGGGAAGACGCCGGTCGGGAAGCCGGTCGGGTGGTCGTTGCCAGCCTGGCCGGGCACCTCGCCAGCGATCAGCCAGCGCGTCGCCTGGAAGTCGAGCATCGCGATCTGCGCCTCGAGCAGCGAGGTGTGCACCCACTGTCCCTGGCCGGAGCGCTCACGCTCGAGCAGCGCCGCCATGATGCCCTGCGACAGGAACATCCCGGCGCAGAGGTCGTCGATGGGGATGCCGACACGCCACGGGCCGCTGCCGGGCGGGCCGGTGATGCTCATGAGTCCGCCCATACCCTGGGCGATCTGGTCGACGCCAGGGCGCTTCCCGTACGGGCCGTCCTGGCCGAAGCCCGAGATCGAGCCCATCACGATGCGCGGGTTGATCTGCCGCAGCGTCTCGTAGTCGACCTTCAGCCGGTACTTCACGTCGGCGCGGAAGTTCTCGACGACGACGTCGGCCTCCTCGACGAGCCGGTAGAAGACCCGCCGGCCGGCGTCGGTCTGCAGGTCGATCGCGATCGACCGCTTGTTGCGGTGGAGGTTCTCGCGGTCGAAGTTCGGGAAGCTGGCGTCCATCGTGCCCTCGGCCGGGCGGACGACCTGGATCACCTGGGCGCCGAAGTCCGCCAGCACCCGCACGGCGGTCGGGCCGGCGCGCGCGTGGCAGAGGTCAAGCACCTTGATGTGGGAGAGGGGACCGACGCCGGACTGCGCGCCGTTCGGGCTCGTCATGGACAACACCTCCTCACCGCGCGCGTATTATGCGGGCGACAGACAAAGCGAAGCGCAGGAGGAACTCGCATCGTGCCACGAGTCAACCGCGCGATCGAGCTGCTCGAGCAGAAGCAGCCCGTCTATTACACGGGCTCCGCCAAGCGCGGCTACGAGGGCGGCAAGGAGATGGCCCAGACCTGGGCGGACTACATCGCCTACGACATGGAGCACGGACCCTTCGACATCACGGAGCTGCGCGAGTTCATGCGTGGGCTCGTGGACGGCGGCCCGACGCGCTCCGGCCACCGCACGCCGGCCGTGATCGTGACGCTACCGATCGACGCGATCAACGAGGCGGTGGTGCGCGCGAACTCGTGGGTCATCAAGCAGGTGCTCGCCTCGGGCGTGCACGGGCTGATGCTCTGCCACGCCGAGACGCCGGACGCCGTGCGCGCGTTCGTGGAGTGCTGCCGGTACCCGTTCAACACCATCGGCGTGGGGCGGGGCGTGGACGTCGGCCGGCGCGGCGGTGGCGGGCAGCAGCACGCGGCCGAGATCTGGGGCATCCCGACGCGCCAGTACCTGGACGTGGCCGACCCGTGGCCGCTCAACCCGAAGGGGGAGCTGTTCCTCGGTCTGAAGATCGAGAACAAGCGGGCGCTTTCGAACGTCGAGGCGACGCTGCGGGTGCCTGGGATCGGGATGGCCGAGTGGGGGCCCGGCGACATGGGCATGTCGCTCGGCTTCCCGGACAACCACGACCCACCCTACCCGCCCGAGATGGCCGAGGCGCGTGCGCGGGTGCGCGACGCTTGCAAGGCGAACGGGATCGCGTTTCTGAACGCGGCGAGCCCGCGCGACGTCGTCGAGCAGATCGAGGACGGCGCGATGGTGATCGCGTCCGGTCGGGGCGGCGAGGAGACGGCCAGGATCGGGCGTGCGCACACGAAGCGCACGATGCCCGTGTAGGGTGTTAACCGGACGTAAACTAGCTGCCTTTTCCCGTCGCACGGGCACGAGAAGTGGCATAGGCTCTGCTCGCGAAGAGCGGAGGTAGCTCTATGTTCCCACGTATTCTCGCGGCCGGCCTCGTGGTCGCCGGGCTCGTCGCGTGCGCCGGGCCCGGCACGGCCCGCACGTCGTCGGGCGCGCAGGCGCAGACCGGCGCGCAGACGAGCGGCAGCTCGCAGGCCGCCGCCACGCCAGCGGCGGGCGTTGGCACTGGTGGCGCGCAGTCCGCGGCGGCGGTGACCGGGCAGAAGGCGCCAGGCCCGTACACGCCCAACGGCCAGGTCGACGGCGCGTCCGGCAACGTTTCGCTGACGATGCTCGACGCGATGAAGTTCCAGCCGAACACGATCACCGGCGTCAAGCCCGGTGAGAAGGTGACGGTGAACCTTCAGAACTCGGGCGCCGTCGTGCACGACTTCCTGGCGCCATCGCTCGGCGTCACGACGGCGACGTCGGTCAACCCGGGCCAGAAGGGATCGGTGACGTTCACCGCGCCGAGCCAGCCGGGCACTTACCAGTTCTGGTGCAACCAGCCCGGGCACGGCGAGGCGGGCATGGTCGGAGAGGTGATCGTCAGCTAGCGGTTTCGGGGCGGCCGGCTTGATGGCCAGGCCGCCCCGGTTTATCCTCGGGCGAGAATGCGCGCCTTTGCGCGTGCGGAGGTTGGCTGGATGCTGCGGGTGCTGCTCGCGGCGATGGTTCCTTGCTTCGCGATCGGCATCACCGGCTTGCTCATCACGACGATCGGCGGGCGGATCCTGCTGCAGATCCCCAAGGAGGACACGCCCCCGGTCGCGCTCGCGATCACGATCGGGATCATGGTCGTGTGCGCGATCCTGTCGGCGACCATCAAACGCCCCCAGTCGACGCCCCCCAGCGCCCACCATTGACGGCCGCACGGCCGCGTAGAGCAGGTGATGGAAGAAGCTCCTCGATCTAAGAAGCGCCACCTCCTCCTCGCCTTCGCCGTCCTGTTGCTACCGTTGGCGCTGGCAGGGTGCGCCGAGAGCACCAGCCCGCAGGCGTGGTTCGGTCGGCCCGAATCGGACTTCGCCCGCATCCTGCAGGGCCTGTTCGACCGGATCATCCTCATCGCGACGATCGTCTTCGTCGTCGTCGAAGGCATCCTCTTCATCGCCCTCTTCCGCTTCCGGCGCCGGCCCGGGCAAGGGCTGCCGTCGCAGACGCACGGCAACACGCAGCTCGAGATCGGCTGGACGATCGTCCCCGCCGTCGCGCTCGCCTTCGTGGCGGTCCCGACCGTGCGCGCCATCTTCGAGACGTACCACCCGGACACGACCAACACCGTCAAGGTGCAGGTCATCGGGCACCAGTGGTGGTGGGAGTTCCGCTACCCCGACCTCGGCATCGTGACGGCGAACGAGCCGCACTTCCCGGTCGGGCAGAAGGCGACGCTCACGATCGAGTCGGCCGACGTGATCCACGGCTTCTGGATCCCGGGGCTGGGCGGCAAGCGCGACGCGATCCCCACGCGCGTGAACGAGCTGTGGTGGACGCCGGAGAAGACGGGCGAGTACTACGGCCAGTGCACGCAGCTCTGTGCCACCTCGCACGCCAACATGCGCATCCGTGCCTTCGTCGACGACCAGAACGGCTGGAACGCCTGGGTGAACGCGATGAAGTCGGCGAACGGCTCGCAGCCGGCGCCGGACGTCCAGCGCGGCTATCAGCTCTTCACCACCAACGCCTGCGTCGGCTGTCACACGATCCAGGGCACCCCCGCCAACGGCCAGGTCGGCCCAAACCTGACGCGCTTCGGCGCGCGGACCACGTTCGGTGCCGGCCTGTACCAGAACACGCAAGAGAACGTCACGAGCTGGATCCTCGATCCCCAGGCGGCGAAGCCGGGCAACAAGATGCCGAACCTTCACCTGAGCGAAGAAGATGCGTCGGCGATCGCGGCGTACCTGCGGTCGTTGAAATAGCCGGAGGCTAGGGATGGCGACGATCTCGACGGCGATCCCGGGGGCGATGCCCGCCCGCGAGGCGGTGCACGTCCACCACGACTACGGCTGGAAGTCGTGGCTGATGACGGTCGACCACAAGCGGATCGGCATCATGTACGGGGTGACCGCCTTCGGGTTCTTCCTGGTCGGCGGCATCGAGGCGCTGCTGGTGCGGACACAGCTGGCGGTGCCGAACAACACGGTGGTCGACCCGGACACGTTCAACGCGCTGTTCACGATGCACGCGTTGACGATGATCTTCCTGGCGCTGATGCCGCTGTCGGTGGCGTTCTTCAACATCGCCGTGCCGCTGATGATCGGCGCGCGCGACGTGGCGTTCCCGCGGCTGAACGCGCTGTCGTACTGGATCTTCGTGGCCGGGGGGGTGCTGCTGAACCTGGGCTGGGTCTCGGGCGGCGCGCCGGCCGACGGCTGGTTCGCCTACGCGAACCTGACCTCGAAGGAGTTCTCGCCCGGGCCGGGCATGGACTTCTACGCGCTCGGCCTGCAGGTGCTCGGGCTCGCCTCGATGGCCGGGGCGCTGAACTTCATCGTCACGATCCTGAATATGCGGGCGCCGGGCATGACGTTGATGCGGATGCCGGTGTTCGTGTGGATGACGCTGGTCACCTCGGTGCTGATCGTGCTGGCCTTCCCGGTCATCACGGTCGCGCTCGTCCTGCTGACGCTCGACCGGGTCGTCGGCACGGGCTACTTCGTGCCGTCGATGGGGGGCGACCCGGTGCTCTGGCAGCACCTGTTCTGGATCTTCGGCCACCCGGAGGTCTACATCCTCATCCTCCCGGCGATGGGCGTCATCTCCGAGGTGCTGCCGACGTTCTCGCGCAAGCCGCTGTTCGGCTACCACTTCGTGGTCTACTCGGGGGTCGCGATCGCGTTCCTGGCGTTCGGCGTGTGGAGCCACCACATGTTCGCGACCGGGCTGGGGCCGATCGCCGACTCGGGCTTCTCGCTGGCGACGATGCTGATCGCGGTGCCGACCGGGGTGAAGATCTTCAACTGGATCGGCACGCTCTGGGGCGGGCAGATCCGCTTCACGACGCCGATGCTGTTCGCGGTCGCGTTCATCTCGATGTTCATCATCGGGGGGCTGTCCGGCGTGATGCACGCGTCGCCGCCGGCCGACCTGCAGCAGAACCAGACGTACTTCATCGTGGCGCACATCCACTACGTCCTGTTCGGCGGCACGATCCTGGGGCTGATGGCGGGCATCTACTACTGGTTCCCGAAGGTCACCGGGCGGCTGCTCGACGAGGGGCTGGGCAAGGTCCACTTCTGGCTGACGCTGATCGGGTTCAACCTGGCGTTCTTCCCGATGCACTTCCTCGGCCTCGACGGGATGCCGCGCCGCATCTACACCTACCCGGCCGACATGGGCTGGAACACCTACAACCTGGTGTCGACGATCGGCGCGTTCACGATCGCGGCCGCGACGCTGGTGTTCCTGTACAACTTCTTCCGCAGCGTGCGCTTCGGCGCGGTGGCCGGCGACGACCCGTGGGACGCGGCCACGCTGGAGTGGTCGATCCCGTCGCCGCCGCCGGAGTGGAACTTCGACCGCATCCCGACCGTGTTCAGCGCGCGGCCGTTGTGGGACGAGAAGTACGGCGTCGAGGGCGGGCACGGGCACGGCGGCGGGGGCGGCGCGCTGGTCGCGGCCGGGCACCGCGGCGAGCACGCCAGCGCCGTGGGCGCCCCGGCGGCGGCGGCGACGGCGGTGGCCGAGCACGCGGGCGAGCACCCCGAGCACATCCACCTGCCCAACCCGTCGTACTGGCCGATGGTCATCGCGTTCGGCGTCTTCTGCCTGGCGTCGGGGATCATCTACGCGCTGCCGATCAGCATCGTTGGGCTCTGCATCATCTTCGTCGGCGTGAACGGCTGGGCCTTCGAGCCGGCCGGCTGACCGAGAGGAACGAGGAAAGAAGCGCCGATGGCCGTCCACGCGACCGAAACCCACGCTGTCCACGTCGACACCTCGCCCGACTCTGGCTACGGGACGACGCTGGGGCTCAGCCACCGCAAGCTGCTGATGTGGGCCTTCCTCGGCTCCGACTGCATGTTCTTCGGGACGCTGATCTCGAACTTCGTCGTCTACTACACCCGGCAGCAAGGCGGTCCCAACCCGGCCGAGATCCTCAACATCCCGTACACGTCGGTCAGCGCGTTCGTCCTGCTGATGAGCTCGCTGACGATGGTGCTGGCGCTGGCCGCGATCCAGCGGGGCGACGAGATCGGCATGCGCATCTGGCTGATCGCGACCGCCTCCCTCGGCACGGTCTTCCTCGGCGGCCAGTACTACGAGTTCACGACCTTCTACAGCGAAGGCATGAAGCTCACCGGCGTCAACCTGTTCAGCTCGGCCTTCTTCACGCTGACCGGCTTCCACGGCGCGCACGTGACGATCGGCGTGATCTGGCTGCTCTCGCTGGTCGTGACCTCGTTCGTGAAGGGGATCGGGCGGGAGCACAGCCTGAACGTCGAGATCGCCGGCCTGTACTGGCACTTCGTCGACATCGTCTGGATCATCATCTTCGGCGCGGTCTACCTGATGGGGACCGCGTTGGCGGAGGCGCCGAAGTGATCTACGAAGAGAACCCCATCCACCAGATACCGACGCCGACCCAGATGCACGAGGGGTCGCACCCGAGTGCCCAGAAGTACATCGTCATCGCGGTCATCCTCACGATCCTGACCGCGGTCGAAGTCGCCGTGTACTACGTCGAGAGCCTCCGGCCGATCCTCATCCCGCTGCTGGGGATCCTTGGCCTCAGCAAGTTCGTGTTGGTCGTCGGCTACTACATGCACCTAAAGTTCGACCCGAAGCTCTTCACGTGGCTGTTCGTCGGCGGCCTGGTAACAGCGACCGCCGCGCTGACCGGCCTGTGGGCGCTCTTCAATGGGTGGGGCGGCTAACGCGACGGATCCTCTGAGCGTCGGCTGGCACGCCGACCTGTCGATCGTCCTCGGGACGGTCGTCCTGGTCGGCTGGTACGGCTGGGCGATGCGCCGTCTCTCCGTCGACGAGCGGCCGACCCAGCGGCAGGTCCTCTATTTCGCCGGAGCGATCGTGGCCGTGGTCGTCGCGCTCGCCTCGCCGTTGCACGACCTCGGCGAGCAGTACCTGTTCACCGCCCACATGGCGCAGCACCTGCTGCTGACGCTGGCGATGCCGCCGCTGCTGCTCGCGTCGCTGACGCCGGGGATGGTGCGGCCGCTCCTTCAACCCGACTGGCTGTTCCGGCTCGTCAGGTGGGTAACGCGGCCGTTCCCCGCCTTCGTGGCGTGCAACGTCGTCTTCACGATCGCGCACCTGCCGAACCTGTACGACCTGACGCTGCGCAACCACAACGTCCACATCGTCGAGCACCTCCTGTTCATGGGCACCGCCATCGTCCTGTGGTGGCCGCTGCTGAGCCCGCTGCCGGAGCTGCCCCGGATCAGCTACGCGCTGCAGCTGCTGTACATCTTCCTGCAAGTCCTGCCGGGCTCGCTGGTCGGCGGCCTCATCACGAACACGCAGACGCCGATCTACGCCTTCTATGCGGCGGCGCCGCGGATCGTCGACCTGACGCCCGTGCAGGACCAGCAGCTCGGCGCGATCGTGATGTGGGTCGGCGGCGGCACGTTCTGGCTCATCGCCTTCACGGTGGTGTTCTTCATCTGGGCGCGGCAAGACGCCGCGGAAGAGAGACGCCGCAACCTCGTGCTGGTCATCCCCGCCGAGCCGCACGGCCGGCGATGAGCGCGCCAGCGCAATCCCTATCCCTCTGGCGGCGGGTGGCCGGAGGTCGGGCGGGGGCGCGTCCGGGCGGGCCAGTCGTCTGGCTGTCCGCCGTGGCCATCGGCCTGGCCCTCGCGATCGGTGCCCTCTGGTACCTGCGGCCCGCGCCGGTCGAGCTGCCCGGCACGCCGCTCGACGGAACGCCGGCGCCGCAGTTCCGCCTGATCGACCACCGCGGCGTCGAGCTCGGCCTGGCCGACTTCCGGGGCAAGCCGGTCGTGCTCGCGTTCATGTACACGAACTGCCCGGACGTCTGTAAGCTCACGGCGGCCGGCCTGCACCAGACCGTCGAATTGCTCGGGGCAGACGCGGCCAGGGTGCAGCTCGTGGCGGTGAGCGTCGACCCGAGCGGCGACGACCCCGGCTCGGTGCGCCGCTTCCTCGGCCGCTACAACCTCGGGGAGCGGATGGTCTACTTCACAGGGCCCGCTCAGTCGCTGCCCGCCGTCTGGCAGGCCTACTACCTGTACGTGGACACGTCGGTCAAGGAGGACGCGCACACGGACGCGATCTACCTGATCGACAAGCAAGGCCGCGAACGGTCGCTGCTGCACTCGGACTTCGACCCCGACGAGCTGGCCGCGGCGCTCCGAACGCTCGTAGGCGAGCCCGCGTGACTTCTATAATCTTGCTCGCGGTCGGGCTGATCGTCGTGGTCGTCGCCTACGCCGTGATCATCGCGGCTGCGCGCCGCGACCGCCGTGAGGTGGCTTGGACGGTCTTCGCTGCGCTCGGCCTGCTCTTGCTGCTCGGCGTCACGCTCCAGCAGTCGTTCGGCCTGTGAGCCGCTGATGCTGCGCGTCGCCCAGCCCGCGCAGAGCACCAGCCTCTGGTACGCGCCGTATGTGGCGCTCATGAAACCGCGGGTCATCTCGCTGCTGCTCGTCACGACTCTGGCCGGGATGTTCATCGCGGCGGCCGACGAGCTTCCGCCGGCCGGTCTGGTCTTCTGGACGCTGGTGGGGGGCTTCCTTTCGGCCGGGGGCGCGAACGCCATCAACTGCTACCTGGACCGCGACATCGACGAGCTGATGTCGCGCACGACCCGCCGGCCCATCCCAGCCGGCGAGATCGCACCCGAACGCGCGCTGGCGTTCGGGATCGGGCTCACCGCGCTGGCGACGCTCGTCTTCGTCGCGTTCGTCAACGTGCTGAGCGCCGGGCTCTCGCTGCTCGCGGCGGTCTACTACGTCTTCGTGTACACGCGCTGGTTGAAGCGCACCACGCCGAGCAACATCGTGATCGGCGGCGCCGCCGGCGCGCTGCCGCCGGTGATCGGCTGGGCGGCGGTCCGGGGTGACGTGGCGCTGCTGCCCATCTGGCTGTTCGTCGTCGTGTTCTACTGGACGCCGCCGCACTTCTGGGCGCTCTCGCTCCTGATCAAGAGCCAGTACGCGCGCGCCGGTGTGCCGATGCTGCCGATCGTGCGCGGCGACGCCGAAGCACGGCGCCAGATCCTCTGGTACACGCTGCTGCTGGTCGCGTTGACCGTGCTGCTCGTGCCGTTCGGCATGATGGGGCGGATCTATCTGGTGGCCGCGGCGACCCTGGGCGGGCTTTTCATCTGGTACGCGGTGCGGCTTCGCCGAGAGGCGACCGCCGGGGCGGCGCGCGCGCTGTACAAGTTCTCGCTATCCTACCTCGCGCTCTTGTTCGCGGCGATGGTCGTGGACCGGCACCTGCCTCTGTAAGCGTTGAACAAGAGCGCGCTCGTCCTCTCGGTATACGTCCCCACGTTCCTCCTCGCCTTCGGGCAGGGGATGACCGTGCCGACCCTGCCGCTCTACGTGCAGCAGGGGTTCGAGGAGTCGTTCAGCCTGATCAGTCTGGTCGTCGCGGCCGCCGGGATCGGCACGGTCGTCTCGGACGTGCCATCGGGCATCCTCCTCGGCAAGCTGGGCCGCCGGCGCGCGATGCTGGTCGGGACCGGGCTGATCGTGCTGACGTCGGCGGGGCTGGCCGTGGCGGCCGCCTACTGGCACCTGATCGTCCTTCGGCTCGGCTTCGGCGTGGGCACGGCGCTGTGGAACATCTCGCGGATGACCTACCTGACGGAGCAGACGACGCTGAGCAACCGCGGTCGTGCCCTCTCGGCGTTCGGCGGGATCAGCCGCTTCGGGACGTTCGCCGGGCCGGGCGTCGGCGGCCTGATGGCGTCGTTTTTCGGCCTGAGCAGTCCGTTCCTCGGCGCGGCCGCGCTCGCGTTCGGCGCGATGGTCGTGTCGGTCGCGTTCGTCCACGATTCGTCGACGACGGCGACGCGCCGCGGCCACAAGATGCGCTGGTCGCTGCTCGGCGAGGTCGCGCGGAGCCACTGGAAGGAGCTGACGACCGCGGGCGCGGCGCAGGTCTTCGTCCAGATGATCCGGCAGGGGCGGCAGATCATCGTTCCCCTCTACGGCGCGAGCCTCGGCCTCGACGTCGCGGCGATCGGCTCGATCGTCTCGTTCTCCGCCGCCGTGGATATGTCGCTGTTCATCCCGGCCGGGCTGGTGATGGACAGGTTCGGCCGGAAGTTCGCGACTGTTCCGTCGTTCGTGGTCATGGGGCTCGGGATGGCGCTCATCCCGCTCGCGAGCGACTACACGGGTCTGGCGGTCGCGACGGCGGTGATCGGGCTCGGCAACGGCCTGAGCTCCGGGTCGATGTTCACGCTCGGCGCCGACCTCGCGCCGAAGGAAGCGGCGGCCGAGTTCCTCGGCATCTGGCGCTTCGTCGGCGACGTGGGGTCGACCGGTGGGCCGCTGGTCGTCGGCGGCGTGGCGGACCTGTTGGGGCTCTCGCTCGCCGCCGTCTCGCTCGCCGGGATCGGCTGGCTCGCCGCGATCACGCTGACCTTGTTCGTGAAGGAGACGCTCGGCTCGGAGCCGGTGGCCGAGGCCTCCGCTTAGTCAGGCGGCGGGCGTTCGGGCGAGGGCGGTCTCCAGGCAGCGGAGCGCGGCCAGCGTGAACTGCTCCATGTTCTTCAGGCGGTCCGCCGAGCCGGTCTCGAGCGTCTCGGTAAGCTCGACCGGTCCAGCCACGCCGACGCAGGTGTGGCCGGGTGCGTCGCCGTAGCGGTTGCCCGTCGGGCCGGCGGCGCCGGTCTCGCCGAGGCCCCAGGTCGCGCCGAGCCGCTCGCGCACGCCCCGCGCCAGCACGAGCGCGTGCTCCGGGGTCGCGGCACGCGGCTTCGTGACGGTCGTCCTAGAGAGCTTGAGGAAGAGCTGCTTGGCGTCGCCCGTGTAGACGACGCCACCACCGCGGAAGTAGGCGGATGCGCCCGGGACCGCCAGGAGCGCGGCCGAGATCAGGCCACCGGCCGACGACTCGGCGATGGCGACCGTCTCGCCACGCGCGCGCAGCCGGCCGCCGACGCGCTCGCCCAACGCACGGATCTCGTCGTTCACTGCGTTCGACCCGGCGCGTGCTTCGCCGCAAACACGCCGCGCCTTGCCGGGGGTCCTCCGTTCATACCTTCCTATCCACGTGGCGGCCGATCGCCTGGACCGCGGCCTGGGCGTTGAACTGGCCTTCGTCCCGGGCGATCCCGGCGATGCCGGGCGCGGCGATGTGCGCCGCGTTGCCGCCGACCGTCGCGGTCGAGCCGATCACGCCGCGGACGACGGCGGTGCCGGCCTGCCACAGCGCTTCGGCGCGCGGCGCGCGTGCCTCCCCCGGGGTCGGCAAGTTCGACGACGGGTGCACCGGCGCGGCCGGCAGCGGCCGGGCCGGCGCCAGCAGCAGCGCGATCGGTTGCGGCTGGTCGATGGCGTTCCAGGGGACCGGCACGGCGGCGAGTGTACAGGAACACCGCTCCGACGAGCGCCGCTGGTGTGTCGATTCCGGAGCGCAAGCCCTTGCGCCTGCGCCGTCGTGCCTCTGCCGGGCGTCGGCCGTCGCCGAAGCACCCGACAGGCCCGAGCCCCGCGAGGAACGGCGCGGCGCTCAGCTCGGCGGCAAGCCGAGCTCGCCGGCCAGGAAGTCGACGAACTGCCGCGCGGTGCGCCCCGAGCGGCCGTTCTGCCAGGTTGCCCACTCGAGCGCCCGCCGCCGCAGCTCGGCCGGGTCGATCGCGATGCCCCGCGCCCCGGCGAGGCCGCTCACGATCCGCAGGTAGCGGTCCTGGTCGGGGGCGCCGAACGTGACCGAGATGCCGAAGCGGTCGGAGAACGACAGCTTCTCCTGCTGCGTGTCCGACGCGTGGATCTCGTCGAGTGGGCCGCCGCGGTCCGAGAACCGCTCGAGCACGAGGTGACGGCGGTTCGACGTGGCGTACAGCAGCACGTTGGCCGGGCGCGCCTCGACGCCGCCCTCGAGCACCGCCTTCAGGTCCTTGTAGTGGCTCTCGTGGTCGTCGAACGAGAGGTCGTCGACGAAGACGACGAAGCGCTCGCGGCGGCCGCGCAGCTCGCGCAGCAGCCGCGCGAGGTCGCCCAGCAGCGACTTGGGCACCTCGATCAGCCGCAGGCCGCGGTCGGCGTACTCGTTCAGCAGCGCCTTGACGGTCGACGACTTGCCGGTGCCCCGGTCGCCGTAAAGCAGCACGTTGTTGGCGGCGTGCCCGGCCACGAAGTGCTCGGTGTTGCGCACGACCAGCTCGCGCTCGTTCTCGTAGCCGATCAGGTCGCCGAGCCGGACGGGGTCGGGATCGCGCACGACCTCGATCGGGTGCTCGCCGCCGACCCAGCGAAACGCGCGGTGGCGCGCCAGGAGCCCGGCGCCGCCGTCGTGGTAGTGCTGGCCGAGCGGCTCGACCAACGCCGCCCAGTCGTCGCTCGCGGCCAGGCGCCGGCGGATCGCGCGCTCCTCGTCCGCCAGGACTGGCTCGGCGAGCGGAGCGAGCTCGGCCCAGTCGGGCAGCGGCTCGCCGATGGCGGCGCGCAGCGCCGCGCCGTCGAGCGCGTAGAGGCGCCGCAGCGCGGCCAGGTCGGCCGCGGCGGCGGCGACCAGCGCCGGGCCGGCCGCGCCGAACCCGGCTTGCTCGCACTTGCGGCTAAACGGGTTCTCGTCGGCGAGCAGCCGCTCGACGAGGTGGCTCTGCCAGGCGTCGCCGCACGGGCGGGTGCCGAGCTCGACCTCGTCGGCCAGCAGGTGGAAGAGGCGCCGGTAGAGCGCGGCGGCGCGGCAGCGGTCGCCGCCGCCCAGGGCGTCGGCGAGGTCGAGCAGGAGCTGGCCCGGCTCGTCGGCCAGGACGCCGCCGAACAGGATGAGCTGGTGGCCTCCCCTGGCCGCGGCTCGGAAGTCGTCGTCGTGCATCGCGATCGAAGAGTGTAGGTACGATTCGTGCTGAGTCGCCTGGTCGCCAGGTCGTTTGGGAGGTGACAGGTGGGCTACCACTACAAGATCGAGGTGCCGTCCGGCTTCGCGGAGGAGGTCAGGTCGGTCGTCGAGCCGCCGGACACCGTGGCGGCGCAGGTCGACGGCTCGCTGCTCCACGAGACGGACGACGTCACGTTGCTCTCGGTCTTCTCGAGCCAGCTCGAGAGCCTCGACAGGCTGAAGGCGTGGTCGGACGCGCACCCGGAGGTGCCTGAGCTCACCGTCATCACGATGGTTGGCACGCCCTTGCCCGTCGTCGAGACGGAGCTCGCGTCGCTGCGCTCGGCGGTCCAGGCCCACCAGACGCCCGAGGTCGAGGCGCCGGCGCGTGGGACGATGGGGCCGTAGAGTCGGTTCCGGGATTATATACTTGACACAGGATTAGCCCCCGGCTAAGATTGCTTCGTGGCCGGGGGTTCGGGGCGCTCGTCGCCGTGGGCGACCCGCTTGGCGTGCTCGACCACCTTCGGGTGGAACAGCTTCTTGATCGCCTCGTGGTTCGGTAGCTCGGACACCTTCGGCTTCTTGCGGGGCATTGGGGGGGACCTCCAATGGCTAGGACGCGGCGCGTGCAGCCCAGACCCGTCAAGGGCGAGATGAACCTCGTCAAGCTTATCGAGCAGTTCGGCTCCGAGGACCGTTGCCGCGCCTACCTCGAAGAACTGCGCTGGCCGGGCGGCGTGGCCTGCCCCCGCTGCGGCCTCAAGAGCGTGTCGCGCCTGGCCGGCCGCGACCAGTTCGACTGCAACGCCTGCCGCTACCAGTTCTCGGTCACGTCGGGCACGATCTTCCACGACACCCACCTCCCCCTGTGGAAATGGGTGCTGGCGACCTACATCGTCTGCGAGTCCAAGAAGGGCGTCAGCGCCAACCAGATCGGCCGCACGCTCTCGGTCAGCTACAAGACCGCCTGGTACCTCTGCCACCGCATCCGTGAGGCCGTCAAGACCGCCGAGAACGCGCCCCAACTCGCGGGCGTGGTCGAAGTGGACGAAACCTTCGTGGGCGGGCGGCGCCGCCACGTCGGCAAGGGCTACGTCGGCAACAAGACCATCGCCGCCGGGGTGGTGCAGCGGGACGGGATGATCCGGCTGCAAACCCTGCTCAACCGGGACCGGCCCGCGCTCCACGCCTTCATCCGCCAGCACGTCGCCCCGCACGCCGAGGCGATCTACACCGACGAGCACCCCGCCTACGGCGACCTCTCCGATGAGAACACGCGCCACGAGAAGGTGGATCACCGGCATGAGGAATGGGTCCGGGGCGACGTCCACACGAACAGCGCCGAGAGCGTGTGGAGCCTGTTGGAACGGTCCATCATCGGTTCGTTCCATCACGTCAGCGCCAAGCACCTCGACCGCTACCTCGACGAACTGGAGTGGCGGTTCAACAACCGCCAGAACCCGTTCCTGTTCCGCGACACGCTCAAGGACCTGCTCAAGGCCGAGAGCCTCAAGTACAAGGACCTCACGGCTTAACCTCGCTCGTCCGGGGGAAGAAGTCCCCGAGCGCTACGCCGCCCTCGACGTGCACGAGGCAACAGGACGCAGCCGAATTCTTCGACCACGCCCGCAGTTCGACATCGGCGCCGTCCAGTTGCCTATCCCGCTCATCCGAGGTTGGGCGGGTCGGGTCGTCCGACTCGATCACCGTGCGCGTCGTCAAGATGGCGTAGCGAAAGCCCCGAGGCGCGATTTGGACGGCCTTGACGTGTTCGCCTTCGGTGGCGTGCCAGCCGAGGTCTACTGGCATCGGCAACGACACGTCACCCGTGATACGCGCAATCTGGATGCGCGTCTCGCTGCTCTCCACGTCGGAATCGTTGACCACCTTGACGAGCTTCCGATGGAGGCGCCCTTTCCCCAGCAAGCCATCGCGGGGCGGATCAGACCAATTGAACTCGTCCGTGTCCCCTACCTCGATCCGAAGGCGGGGAGCCAACAGTTGCTTGGCCTCACCAAGCGCGGACTCGGCCACAAGCCGCTTCTCATTGGCTGCGAGGGCACGCCCGTGTTCATCCCGCCAGCACAGGAAATTGGCGGTGACCAAACCGCCCAAGACGAACATCAAAACCCACGCCGCCACTCCGAGGCTGTGACCACTCAGCTTCTCGTAGATGGCAACCAAGAAGACGAAGATGCCGCCCGTCCCGAGCGAGGCCCAATGCTGCGTCATGCAGACGAGCCACTCGCTGAAGTCGCGCCATACCCCGCGCACGCCCCTAGTCTACCCCACATCCCTGCGTGAGGTATATAATCCCGGTCGGTTCTCTCCCGCTCGGGGGAGAAGAACGGGGTCGGGGCGTATACTCGCGGCTCGTTGTCCGTTACCCGCCGGCGCGCGCCGCTCGTGCTCGTTTCGCTCGCGGCGGCCTTCCTGCTGTTGACCGTCTACGGCTGGTTCATCCCGGAGCCGGGGCCTAACGAGCTGAGTCGCGTCGACCTGACGTTCGCGCTCGTCCAGCAGCACTCGACGTCGATCGACGCCTACCACGACAACACGATCGACCGCGCCTTCGCCGGCGGGCACTACTACAGCGACAAGCCGCCCGGGCTGCCCCTGCTCGCGGCGCCCGCGCTGTTCGTCCTCGACCGCGCGCTGCGGCTCGGCGACATGGGCGAGGTGCGCGTCTCGTACGTCGCCCACCTGCTGACCGACGTCGCGGTCGCGCTGCCGGCCGCGCTGCTCGCGCCGCTGGTCGCGCTCACTGCGGCGCGCCTCGGCGCGCGGCCAGCCGGCGCGGTGCTGTCCGCGGCGGCGATGGCGCTCGGAACGGCGCTGTTGCCGTTCGCGACGACGTTCTACGCCCACGACACGTCGGCCGCGCTGGGGTTCGCGGCGTTCGCGTTCGCCAGCCGGGCGCTCCTGCCCGAGCGCCCCCTCGTCGGCATGGCGCTGGCCGGCGTGTGCGCCGGGCTGGCGGCGCTGGTCGAGCACCCGGTCATCCTGGTCGGCGCGGCCGTGTTCGTCTGGCTGCTGGCGCGGCGGGAGAGTGGGCGCGGCGTCGCCGCGTACCTCCTGGGCGGGTTCGTCGCGCTGCTCCCGCTCCCCCTCTACGACTGGGTCAGCTTCGGTGCGCCGTGGCGGCTCGGCTACGGGTTCGTGGACCAGGCCGCCTTCCCCGGCCAGGCGGCCGGCCTGTTCGGCGTGACGTCGCCGCGGGTCGACGCGCTGGCCGAGGTCACCGTCGGACCGGCCGGTCTGCTCGCCCAATCGCCCTGGCTCGCGCTCGGCGTCTTCGGCTTCGCGCTCCTGGCCCGGCGCGGCGCGCGGGGCGCGGCGCTCACCGCCGCGGCGGTCGTGGCGCTGTTCCTCCTGTACAACAGCAGCTACTACCTGCCGATGGGCGGGCAGAGCAGCGGGCCGCGCTTCCTGATCCCGGCGCTGCCGTTCCTCGCGCTCGGGCTCGCGTTCCTGCCGGCGCTGGCCTGGCCGGTCGTCGGGCCGCTCGCCGCCTACAGCGCGGCGCAGATGCTGGCGATCGCGGCGGTCGAGCCGAAGCCTGGGCCGGGGCTGCCGAACCCGTTCTGGAGCTACTGGCTGCCGCGGTTGGGGGCGGGCGACGTCGCCGAGAGCTGGGGCGAGCTGCGGTGGGGGCTCCGCGGCGTGGGCGCGCTGGCACCGCTCGCGCTCCCAGCCGCGCTCGCGCTCGGTGCGGTGGGGCTGGCGTCCGCGCGGCGCCTGCGCCGCGGGCTCGGCGGACCGGCCGCGCTCTGCGCCGCCGCGGTGGCAACCTGGGCGATCCTGGCGCTGCCGTTCGGCAGCGCGGGCGTGCCGCCGCTCTTCCGGCTGCGCGTCGACGCCCCGCCGCAGCGGACGATCGGCGTCGTCTACCGCGACCAGATCGAGCTCGTGGGGTACGAGATGCCCGACGCCGCGCGGCCGGGCGACTGGCTCGACCTCGTGCTCTACTGGCGTGCGCTCGGGCCGGAGCCGGACAACCTGACCGGCGTCGTGCACGCCGTCGGCCGGGACGGCGCCAACCTGGCCGGGTACGACGGGCCGCCGGTCGGCGCGGGATTCCCGACGAACATGTGGCGGCCGGGCGAGCTGCTGCGCACGACCTACCGGCTCCGGCTGGACGATCGCGCGGCCGCGCCCTCGGCGCTCGGCATCGTGGTGGGGCTGCGCGGGCCGGGCAACCAGGGGATGCTGCCGGCCCGCGACGCCGGCCGCGCGCCGCTCGCGGCGGGAGCCCCGGTGGCTCGCGCGGCGCTCCGCGGGCCGACGATCGCCGCCCCGGAGCCGCCCCGGGCGCAGCTCGAGGGCGGCGTCGAGCTCGTCGGGTGGCGAACGCCGCCGCCGACCGCGCCCGGCGCCACCGCGCGCGGGCTGCTCACCTGGCGCGCGCGCACCCGGCCAGAGCGCGACGCGACCGTCTTCGTCCAGGCGCTCGGGCCGAACGGGCCCATCGCGCAGTGGGACTCGCAGCCGGTCGGCGGCGCGTACCCGACGTCGCTGTGGCCGGCCGGCGAAGTCGTCGAGGACGCGTTCGCACTGACGATCCCGGCCGCGACGCCCCCCGGCGATTACCCGCTGATCGCCGGCATGTACCTGCTCCCCCAGGTGAAGCGGCTGGCGGTGGTGGGGGGCGGCGACCACGTCGACATCGGGCGGCTGACGGTGACGCGTTAGCTCCGCCCGGCTCGCCGAAGGCTTCCCTACCGCACCGTCAGCGTCGCGACGATGGCGCCGTCGCCGAGGTGCTCGGGCGCGTCGCGGAGCGGCAGCCGGGCGCCGGTCGTCGGGTCGTAGAGGCCGACCTCGATCCGGTACGTCCCGGGTGGGAGGTCGGGCGGTAGGTGCAGCACGTGCGCGTCCTCGACGTACTCGCCGGGCTGCCAGAGGTCGGTCGGGTCCGTGCCCAGGGCCGGGGGCCCATCCGCCCCGGCCCGCTCGCGGTCGGCCGCGTCGAGCAGGTGGACGAAGACCGTCAGCGGCGCGGACGTCGGGTGGGCCGCCCACCAGCCGAGGACGACGGCGACCGACCCGCCCGCCTGGGCCGAGCTCGGCGCGCTCGGCTGGACGAGCAGCACGTCCTGGTCGAACGTCGCGAAGGGGCTGGTCGGGCGCGGGACGGCGCGGCCCGGGTCCCACAGCTTGATCGGCCCGAGCAGGAGCCGATCGCCGGCCAGCTGCCCCGCCGGGTCGAACACCGGCAGGTGCTGGTGCGAGGGCGTCTCGTAGAACCCGGTCTCGACCCAGTAGGCGCCGAGCGGCGCGTCGGGCGGCGGCGAGACGTCGAACCAGCTCAGGACGCGCTCGCCGCCGCGCCACTCGCGACTCGGGAACGGCTCGCCATCCTGCGAGGTCCAGGCGCGGCCGGCCTGGCCGGGGCCGACGAGGTGGGCGAGCTGGAAGAGGCCGGGCGGGCCGGGGCGGAGGACGCGCCAGCCGAGCATCGCGCGTACCGCCTGGCCGGGACGAGCCACCGTCGGCAGGTCGTAGCCGTCGAACGCGACGACGTCGCCGAACCTGGCCGGCAGCGTGCGCAGGAGCTCGAACGACGCGGACGTCGGCAGGTACAGGGCAGCCGCCGGGTGGCCGTCCGGGTCCCGCCAGCGCCCGAGCGACAGCTCCTCGGCGCCGAGCCGGGCACGGACGTCGCCCAGCAGCCCGGGCGGTGAGGGGACCACGACGGCCCCGCCGTCGGCCGGCAGGACGACGGCGTGCTCGCCGTCGAAGGCGGCGCGCGGCGGCCGCGGCACGTCGAGGTAGTAGGTGGGCTGGCTGGCGTAGATCGGCGAGCCGGCCGCGACCGGCAGGTCGGGCGGCAGCGTCGCGAGGAGCGCCGCGGCGTCCCGGCCGGCACCCTGGAACGCCTCGTAGGCCGGCCGCGAGGGCGCCCAGACGACGAAGTAGTCCCGCGCGGTCGCGAACGTCCAGAGCACGGCGAGCGCGGCGACCAGTCCACCGCGCGCCGCCGCACGCTCGACCCGCCCAAGCAGCCGGTCGAGCCCGACCGCCGCGATCGTCTGTGCCGCCGGCAGGACGCCGACCGCGCGGAGGAAGTGCGGCTCGCCGCTCGCCAGCGCCTGCGGCAGCAGCATCAGCCCGGCCGTGGCGAGCAGACCGACGTAGCGGGCGTCGCGCCAGCGGCGGAGGCAGACCAGCACGCCCAGGAGGAACAGCGCGCCGGCGATCGGCCCGAAGACGGGCTGGCCGTCGAGGTTGTGGCGCGGCTGCGGGTCGCCGGCCCAGACGTACGTGCCGAGCCCCGCGAAGAGCCGGCCGAGCGGCGACGTGTCGCCCGAGCCCGCGACGTTCTCGACCCGTTCGACGAACAGCTCGGGGTGGCGCAGGAAGTAGAGCCCGATCGGGAGGCCGACGACCGCGGCGACGACCAGCGGCACGAGCAGCGCGCGCCAGCCGCGCCGCGCCCACGCCGCGGCGAGCGCGAGCGGCAGCGGCAGCAGGCGGGCGGCGAGGTAGGTGTAGAGGCCGACGCCGAGCGCGAGTCCGGCGCCGGCCAGCGGCGCCACGCGGCCCGTGCGCAGCCCGCGCAGCCACAGCGCCAGCGCGAGCGCGCCGACGAGCGGCACCCAGACGGCCCGGAAGCCCATGCGGCTCAGCGAGAGGTGCCAGTACGAGGTCGCCAGCAGGATCGCCGCGAGCAGCCCGACGCGGCGGCCGCCGGCCTCGCGGCCGAGCAGGTACGCCGCCGCGATCGTCGCCGTGCCGACCAGCACGCTCGGGAGGCGGATCGCGAGCCAGCCGGGACCGAGGACGAGGGTGGCGAGCGCGACCGCGTAGATCTGGAGCGGCTCCCGCCCCTGGTTGCCGGGGAAGAAGATGGGCCGCGCCCCGGCGACGACGCTCAGCGCGTCGACCTGGTTGGCGGCCTCGTCGTAGTAGACCCCGGGCGGCGCCGCGTCGAGCGCGTAGACGCGGAGGGCGAAGCCGACCAGCAGCACCAGCAGGAGCGGAGCGACGCGGCGCAAGGCGCCGAATCTTACCCGCGAGCGGGTGCTACGCTAACAGGGCGCGGCTCGTGCTCCGCAGTATCACGAACCGCGGCTAGAGGCCTGGATGGAGCAGAACGACTTCCTGGTGCGCGTCCGCGGCGCACGGGACGCGCGCATCTACCGGTTCCGCGGCGCCGAAGCCGCCGAGCTGCACCGGCTGCGCCGGACGGGCGCGCTCGAGCGGCCGGGCGGCAGCCACCGGCTCAACGAGCTGATCCATGGGCGGGACGCCGAGTCGGATAGCTCCGGCGACGTCCACTTCGAAATGGTCGCCGAGGACGAGCTGCGCGGCTACATGAGCCGGCGGCTGCTCGAACGGAAGGCGGGGCGCGAGGCCGGCGGCACCGGCGCGTAGACCCGCGCGGGCGACCTGCCGGACGACCCCGGCCCGTGAGGAAGCGATTCGACACGCCGGGCGGGCCGGTCGACGCTCTCGGCCCGGTCGACCTGACCGTCGGCGTCGGCGAGTTCGTCGCGCTGGTCGGCCCGAGCGGCTCAGGCCAACGGCTGTTAGCAGCGCGTCCAGCATTCCACTGGCACGAGACCGCCCGGGGCACGCCCTGCCCCTATCGCTCGCCCGCCAGGCAGGCGATTAGCCTGGGTTAATCACGGCCCGGCCCATTCGAGCTCGCGAGCAGGCTGCGTGGCTGCCGCGGCTACGTGGGCGCCATCCTCGGCGGCGGGCCGGCCCATTCGAGCTCGCGAGCAGGCTGCGTGGCTGCCGCTCGTCGTCGTCAATACGGCTCGTCCTCAGGAGCAGGCGACCGTGCGAAGAATCCAGGTCAGCGCAATTCGGATCACGCGAGGTCGTCAATCGTGCGAAATTGCCCCGCCCACGTCCCCTCTCCCTCTGGGAGAGGGCCAGGGTGAGGGCGTGACGCCCAGCGCGGCTGCTTCAGTGATCCGCCGTGGCTCTAGCGGGCGGCGACCGCCTTGTCGTTGACCGACATATGCTCGACCGTCACGCCGGTCTCGACGAACGTGCGGGTCACGTAGCCGGCGCCGTAGGTCCAGAGGATCGCCATCGGCTTGTCCGACTCGTTCAAGAAGCGGTGCGGCACGCCAGCCGGGACGAAGGTCGTGTCGTACCTGCGCATCGGGTAGCGCTTGCCGTCCACCTCGGCGACCGCTTCGCCCTCGACGATCACGACCGACTCGTCGCAGTTGTGGTAGTGCAGGGCGATCTTCGCGCCCGGCTCGAAGCGCGTGATGCCGTTGGTGATGTGCTCCGAGCCAAGCCCCCGGTGCGCGAGCAGCCTCGTCTTGACGCCCGTGCCGCGGTCGACCTCTGGCAGCTTCTCGTACTCCAGGATGTGGTACGTCGCCTCGGCCATCGGACGCCCTCCTCGTCCGCCTGCCATCCCGAGCGCCGCTCGGGATGGCAGAGGGACCGCTAATCCACCAGAGTCTAGATCGTCGGCCCGGCGATCGCCGACGCGGCCCCGACCGTCATTCCGAGCGGTTCATGGCCGCGTGGGGCCACCACGGGGGATGAAAATCGGTGGTGGGTCGGCGGCCGCGTGCGAGGCCGGGCTCCCTTGGTGCTGCGAGCCCGATTCCGAGGCAGCCTAATCGCCGCTTTCAGGGCAGCGGGGGCGAGGGATCTCGGCCGGCGCGCTCCTCGCCCGCGCCCCGGGGCGCCGGGACGGCTGGACGGCCGAGACCCCTCGTCGTCCCTCCCCCGGACGACACCGCCGGGCCCACGCTCTAGCAGGCTGATGAAAAGGCCCGAGCGGAGCGTAACGCCCACGACACCGGCCGCTCGGTCGGCCGCTGCAACCGCAATAGGCTGTACTCGACCGACCGAGGGCCTGCCGCGGAGCAGGCGTTGTTCAGCACCCTGCTAGATGCCAGTGATCGCGATCGTGTAGTGGACGTCGATGCCGGGCGTGTAGTTGTAGACCTGGATGCCGAAGAGCTTGGCGTCGCCCTGGTTGATCGTCAGGCTCGCGGTCCGGCGGCCACGCTGGTCCACGCCGCCGGCGGCGGTGCCGACCCGGTTCGTGCCGTCCCACAGGTTGAAGCCGAACTGTCCGTCGCCGATCTGCGCGTTGGCCTCGCTCGTGACGGTCACGGTCACGACCTTGTTCCCGCCGGGGTAGGGGAAGAGGAAGTAGTTGAAGCGACCGGACTTGTCGCCGACGAAGTTGCCGCGCGCGGCGAGCTGCGCGTTCGGCGCGAGCGTCAGCGCCTTGTCGGGCGTGGAGACGTCGCCCGCGTCCACGACCGGCCCGGCCAGGCCGGAGACGATGAGCGTGTAGTTGATCGTGATGCCGTCGAGGTAGTTGAACACCTGGAGCAGCACCCGCTCGGCCGCCCCCTGGTTGAGCGTGAAGCCCTCGGTCGCCGAGCTCGAGTTGCGGCCGGTCTCGGAGCTCTCGCCGGCGACCTGCGCCTTCGTCGGGTCGCTGGGGTCCTGGCGGTAGACCTTGAACCCCACCGCCTGATCGGAGTTGAGGGCGAGCGGCGAGTAGCCGAGCGTGATGGTCATGTTCGTGTTGCCGCCCGGGTAGTCGAGCCAGAAGTAGTTGAAGTTGCCGTCGCGCTTGCCGGGCAGCGTGCCCCCCGAGGTCGAGGTCGTCTGCGAGAGGACGATCGCGCCCTCGGGGGTCGTGTTGTCCGGCGCGGCCGCGGTCGGCGCGGGCGGGGGGGCGGCCGGGGCCGGCGCCGCCGGAGCAGGCGCTGGCGCGGCCTCGGGCGGCGGTGGCGCGGGGATCGGCTCGCCGGCCGGCGCGGAGCTCGCCGGCGCGGCGGTGGGCGCGGCCGGCTGGGGCGCGGCGCCGAGGCCGCCGACCGAGAGCTGGAAGCTGAGCGGCATGCCCTGGATGTAGTTGAACACCTGGACGTAGTAGGTGCCGGCGATCGTGTGGGCGATGGTGAAGGCGTAGGTGGAGCTGGTCGTCGAGTGGTCGTTGACGATCGCGTCGCCGACGAAGCCCGTCGGGCCGTAGACCTTGAAGCCGGTCGCGACCCCACCGGTGCCGAACCCGGGCTGGGCCGTCATCGTGATCGGCACGGGCACGCCGCCGCCCGGGTAGTTGATGGCGAAGTAGCGGTAGGCGCCGCCGCTGTTGCCGGTGAGCGTGTCGGAGGCGGTGTTGTGGGCAGCGTCCATCGGCTGCGCCGTCGCGTTCGTGTCGTTGACGGCGAGGGCGCTGGCCGGGACCAGGGCAGGGACGAGCGCTAGGAGCAGGACGATCGAAGCCCGCCTGAACATTCTTTACCTCCAAACATCAATCGTAGGAACGCACGTTCGACGCAGTCAATCGTGTTTATCGGACTTTAACGGCCAATTGGTCCTGCTCGAATTGACATAGCAATCGGGCCGCTGGTAGCGTCGGACGGCGTGATACCGCGTTGCGTGGCCGTCGTCGTGCTGGCGGTGGCGCTCGGCGGGTGCGGCGGCGGTGGGTTCGCGATCACGCCGCGCGCCGAGCTGGCGCTCACCCCCACCGAGGACCCCGCGCCGACGCGGACGCCGCGCCCGCCGCCGACGCCGAGCCACACGCCGGCGCCGGTCGCCTACTACGTGGCCAACACCGGCGGAGACGGCGCCGTGCTGCGCGCCTCGCCGGGCAGGGGCGACCGCGTGACGTCGCTGGCGGAGGGCCAGCGCGTCATCCCGCAGGGCGAGCAGCAGGACGTCGACGGCAAGCGCTGGCTGCGCGTCCAGGACCCGAGCGGCAAGATCGGCTGGATCGCCACCGAGCTGCTCGCCGCCACGCCCGCCCCCACGCGGACGCCGCGGCGCTAGCCCCAATACGGCTCACTTAAGGTCGCTGATCGCGCGGTCGGGCCCCGCCCGCGTCCCCTCTCCCTCTGGGAGAGGGCCAGGGTGAGGGCGTCCCCCGCGGCCGCCCGTGCTCAAGCGAATGGTATTGCCGCTAGCCCCGCCCGTCTCGGAGACGGGCCGACCGCGGACACCGCTGGCACGACGGGTGCTCTTGCACGGCAGGCGGGCGACCGCCGGTGGAGGCCGGGCAACGTGGCTGGTGTGATCGAGCTCGACGGCGCGACCAAGGCGTTCGACGGGAGGACGGTGGTCGGCGACCTCAGCTTCCGCGTCGACGCCGGGACCATCGTCGGGCTGATCGGCCCGTCGGGCTCCGGCAAGACGACGACCGTCCGCATGGTGCTCGGCGTCCACCCGCCGGACCAGGGGCGGGTGCTGGTCTTTGGGCGCGACCCACGCGGCTTCGGCGTCGCGCAGCGCCAGCGCATCGGCTACATGCCCCAGCACTTCGTGCTCTACCCGGAGCTCTCGGTCGAGGAGAACCTCGACTTCATGGCCTCCTGTTACGGCGTCTCGATCTTCCACCGCGGGCGGACGGTGAAGCGGATGCTCGACCTCGTCGAGCTCGGGCACGTGCGCAAGCGCCCCGCCGGCGGCGTGTCGGGCGGCGAGCAGCGCCGGCTCGAGCTCGCCTGCACGCTCGTCCACGACCCCGACCTGGTCGTGATGGACGAGCCGACGGCTGGCGTGGACCCCGTGCTGCGCAAGAAGTTCTGGGACCACTTCCGCGCGCTGCGCGACCAGGGCAGGACGCTGCTGGTAACCACGCAGTACGTGACGGAGGCCGAATACTGCGACCAGGTGGTCGCGCTCCGCGGCGGTCGGCTGGCCGCGTTCGGCGAGCCGGACGCGGTCCGGCGCGAGGCGATGGGCGGCGACGTGCTGCGCTTGCAGGCGGCCGGCCTCACCCGCCAGCACCTCGACGTCGTGGCGCGGCAGCCGGGCGTGGCGGAGGTCGTCCCGGTCGGACCCGACGAGATCCGCATCACAGTCGACGACGCGGGACAGGCGACGCCGCGGATCCTCGCCGCGCTCGAGCGCGACGGCCTCAGCGCGCAGAACCTGAGCGAGTACCGCCCGAACTTCGACGAGGTGTTCGTCCGGCTCATGGAGCAGCAGGATGCGGAGCCGGGCGCACCACCCGACGGGGCGGCGCGGAGGGCGGCGGCGTGAAGGAGCTCATCCGGATCTGGGCGTTCGCGGTCAAGGAGCTGCGGACCATCTTCCGGCAGAAGCGGCTGCTCGGCACGCTCGTCCTCGGGCCGTTCCTCATCCTGCTGCTGTTCGGCGTCGGGTTCAAGGGCGGGCAGGTCCCGATCCGGACGATCGTGGTGGCGCCCGGCGCCACCGCGACGCAGGAGGTCGAGCGGTACCGCCAGGCGTTCGGCACTGGGACCTTCCAGATCGTCGACGTGACCCGGGACGAGCCGGCCGCCCGCGCCCGCCTCGACCGTCGGCAGGTCGACGCCGTCGTCGTCCTGCCGGGCGACGCCTTCGACACGATCTACGGCGGCCACCAGGCGCAGATCGCCGTGCTGGTGAACGAGATCGACCCGGTCCGCCGCTCGTGGATCGACTACAACACGTTCGTCGCCGGGTCGGGCATCAACCGATCGATCGTGACCGAGGCGCTCCGCGAAGGGAAGTCGCCGACGCAGCAGCTCGGCGCGACCGCCGACCGGCTCGACGCCCGCGCGCAGCAGCTGCGGGCGGACGTGGAGGGCGGCGACGCCGCCGCGGCGCGCGGCACGATCGCCCAGATGCGGTCCGACACGGCGCTCGCGCGGGCGCTGACAGGCGGCGCGCTCTCCTCGCTCGAGACGGCCGGCCAGTCGCTCGGCGCCCGGGCGGCCGCCGACGTGGTCGGCCGGGTGAACGGCGAGCTGGACAGGGTCGACGCCGACCTGAACGCGCTGGAAAGCTCGACCGACCCGACCCAGCGGCGCCAGGCGGCGGCGCAGCTCCAGAACGACACCGGCGCGCTCAAGGCGGACGGCGACAAGATCGCGGCGATCCCGGCGGAGGTGCTCGTATCGCCGTTCGACGCGAAGACGCGGAACGTGGCGCCGAACGAGCCGCGCTACGTCGCGTTCTACGCGCCGGCGGTGATCGCGCTGCTGCTCCAGCACCTGGCGATCACGCTCATCGCGCTCTCGGTCGTGCGCGAGCGGCTGCTCGGCGCGCTCGAGCTGTTCCGGGTCGCGCCGGTGTCGACGCCGACGATCGTCGTCGGCAAGACCATCGCGTTCGCGGTGGTCGGCGGGCTGGTCGCCCTCGCGCTGGTGGTGCTGGCCAACCGTGGGCTCGGCGTCCCGGCGATCGGGAACGTGCGCGACCTGTGGGAGTCGATCGGGGTGCTGCTGGTCGCCGCGCTCGGGCTCGGCTTCCTGATCGGCGTCGTGTCGCGGACCGAGAACCAGGCGGTGCAGCTGGCGATGCTGTCGCTGATCGCCTCGACCTTCTTCGGCGGCTTCTTCATCGCGCTCGACCAGCTCGAGCCGTTCGCGTGGGCGCTGTCGTACCTGCTGCCGGTGACCTACGGCATCCGGAACCTGCAAGACGTGATGCTGCGCGGCGCGCCGCCGGAGCCGCTCTACCTCTACCCGCCGTTGGCGCTCGGGCTCGTCTGCTACGTGGTCGGGACGGTGCTCTTCCGGCGGCAGCTCCGGCCGCGGTAGCCTTCCCGGCCGTCGCTCCGAGCGCGCGTAGAAGACTGGATCTGCTGGACCTGCGCGAGGACCTGGCGACCCGTCGTTCCGAGCGCGCGTAGAAGACTGACCCCGCGACTCACCTCGGCGCCGCGCCCCTGCTCCGCCTCGAGCCCGGCCAGGTCGTGATGGCCGCCGCCACTCGCCCGACCTGCGCGCCGCCCAGGGTCGAGAAAGCTCGACCGTGGCGGCTTCGCCCTCGCCCCGACGTCCCCGCGACGGTCGAGGTCCCTCGCCGCTCCGCTCCTCGGAACGGCAGGCGGCTCACACGCCGACCGCGCGGGCGACGGCGGCGGCGAAGCGCTCGCGCGTGTGCCGCGGGGCGAGCTCCTGCGCGCGCGCCCGGCCCTTCGCGACCAGCCGGCGGCGCAGCGGCGTGTCGCGCACGAGCTGGTCGAGCAGCTCGGCGCCGACCGCCGGGTCCTTGCGGCGCATCAGCACCCCGGCGTCGCCCAGCGTGTACGGGACGGCCGTCGACTCGAACGCGAGGACGGGCACGCCGGCGGCCATCGCCTCGACGACGGGCACGCAGAACCCCTCGTGCTCGCTCATCGTCACGTACGCGTCGGCCCACGCGTAGGCCCGCGCCACGTCGGCGTCGGCGACGTGGCCGGTGAACTCGACCGCCGGCGCGATGCCCATGCGGCGCGGCAGCCCGCGCAGCCAGGCGGGGTAGGGACCCTCGATCGGCGGCCCGAGGACGACGAGCCGCGACCGCGGGTTGATGCGCAGGTGGTAGTGTCGGAAGAGCGCGAGCGCGTCCTCGACGCGCTTGTTCGGCGCCAGGCGGCCGACGACGAGCACGCGCGCCTCGTCGTCGGGCGGCCGCGGGGGCGCGGCGCGCACGCCCGCGGCGAAGCGGTCGGGGTCGACCAGGATCGGCACGGTCGCCGTGTCGGCGAAGCCGGCCGCGGCGAGCTCGAGGCGGCTGTACTCGGAGTCGGCGACGGCGTACGCGGTGGCGGGCAGGAAGTCCGCGAGCCGCTCCCGGCCGACGCGCGTGTCGCGCTCGGCCTCGGGGTTGAGGCCGGCGAACCACTCGGGCGGCGTGATGTTGTGCCAGACCAGCAGCAGGCGCGCGTTCGGCAGCCCGAGCAGGTACTCGGCCGCCGCGGACCAGCCGGAGTAATGGAAGACGATCAGCTCGTCGGCCGTCGGGCGGTGGGCCGCCAGCGGCTGGGCGATGGCCTGGAAGTGCGCGTCGCGCACCGCCGCGTAGAGGCCGCCGGGCACGCCCTGCTCGCGCAGGAACTCCCACTTCGCCCTCGCGTCGTTCGAGACGGCGTCGCCGTAGACGAGGTGGCCGGCGACGTGCGTGACCGTCGTGCCGCGCCGTCGTAGTCGCTCGAGCGCCGGCGCGTCGCTTGTGGCTGCCATGGGCGGCTAGCGTGCCAATCCGAGACGGCCGCGCGGCTCATAGGTCACCCGGAGGAGCGCGCGTGACGAGGGACCTCGGCCGGCGCGGGTTGCACCAGCGCCCACGCACGTCGGCGCGGCCCAGGCCCCGCGCGCCGCTCGGACGGACCGCGAGGCGCTCGCTCGGGAGAACGCGGCCTCCGCTCGGAACGACAAGGCGGCTACACCCCGGCGGCGCGGGCGATCGCCGCGGCGAAGCGGTCGCGGGTGCGCTCGGGCGCGAACTCGCGCACCCGCTCGTGGCCTTTGGCGATCAGGCGGCGGCGCAGCGGCGTGTCCTCGACGATCTGGCGCAGCAGCTCGCCGCCGACCGCCGGGTCCTTGCGCGTCATCAGCACCCCGGCGTCGCCGAGCGTGTCGGGGACGGCCGCGGCGGCGAAGGCGAGGACCGGCACGCCGGCGGCCATCGCCTCGACGACGGGCACGCAGAACCCCTCGTGCTCGCTCATCGTCACGTACGCGTCGGCCTCGGCGTACATGCGGGCCAGCTCCTCGTCGGGGACGTGGCCGCGGAGCTGGACGTGCGGGTCGAGGCCCAGCCGCTGGATCAGCCACATCAGCCAGAGGTTGTACTCGCCGATGACCGGCAGCCCGACCAGGTGCAGCCGCGCGCGTGGGTTGACGTGCCGCTTGTAGTGGTAGAAGAGCGCGATCGTGTCCTGGAAGCACTTGTTCGGGATGATGCGGCCGACCGAGAGGACGTTCACGTAGCCGTCGGCGGCGCTCTCGCGCCGCCGCGCGCGCGCCGCGTGCCGGGCGATCCGGTCGAGCTCGACCATGACCGGCACCACCTCGGTCGCCCGGTACCCCGCCTGCTCGAGCTCGCGCCGGCTGTACTCGGACATCGCGGTCGCGAGGGGCGAGCGGCTGGCGAACGCGCCCAGCCGCTCGCGGCCCAGCCGGGTGTCGCGCTCGGCGCGCGGGTTGACGCCGGCGAACCAGGTGGGGGGCGTGATGTTGTGGTAGACGAGGACGACGGGCGCCTCGGTCTCGTTCAGCAGGTACTCGGCGGTCTCGGACCACACCGCGTAGTGGAAGACGAGCAGCTCGTTCGGGGTGGGACGGTGGTCGCGGAGGGGGCGGGCGACGGCGCGGTAGTGCTCCCCCGGGTCGCCGCAGTAGAGGTCGCCGGCGACGCCGAGCTCCCGCAGGCCGCGCCATTTGTTGAGCGCGTCGAAGGAGACGGCGTCGCCGGGTGCGAGGTGGCCGACGAAGTGCGAGACGGTCAGGCCGCGCTGGCGGAGGCGGCGCGCGGCGTCGAGCCCCGCGGCGGGCGCGTCGAGCACGGACTGAGTCAGGCGACGGGGCGCGCTAGGAAGGCGACGATCTCGTTCTCGTTCAAGGTGCCGCGGAACTCGCCATGCGGAATTTCCTCGAACCGGTCGACGCGCAGTCCAGCCAGGTCGACCATCCGGCGCACGAAGTCGCGCGTGTACATCCGAACGCGCACCGGCCGCTTGTCGTGCGTCACCGCCTGATGAACGAACCCGGCGCCGTAGATCGCCGAGTCGAAGTTCGGGAACTGGATCATCGCCCTGGCACCGGGCTTCAACACCCGGGCGATCTCGCACAGGGCGAGAAGGGCATCTTCATGGTCGGTGTGCTGCAGAACGAAGTAAGAGAACACGAAGTCGAAGCTGGCATCCGGAAACATCGACAGGTCGGTCGAGCTGCCGCGGTGGAACTCGACGTTGTCGCGACCGGCCGTCCACGCACGTGCCTTCGCGATCATTTCGTCGGACACGTCGACCGAGCAGATGCGCGCGCAATACGGCGCCAGGTGCTTCTCGATGCGGCCGATGCCACAACCGACGTCGAGGACGACGGCGTCGGGTGCGATCCAGTTGCGCAGCCACTCGGCGTCGAGCCGGCCGGCCCGGTCGAACTCGGCCTCGGAGTTCGCGCCATCCGTGGGCGTGAGGATCGCGGTGATCGCGTCGCCGCGCGCGTTCGAGTTCCACGCATCGCGGTAGGCGTCGCCGGGCGGTGGAGCAGCCGTCTCGCCGGCTGGAGTCTCGCCCGGTCGGGAGACGAGCTGGCGAGCGCGCGCGAGGAGGCTGAGCGGCATGCGGCGGTGCCTCGACTTCGGGTGGCGGGCATGCTACGGGCGGCGGATGGTTATTGTCCAGGGGACCTGCCGTCGCGCCTGGCGGCGGAGGCGCGACCGCCCGGGCTCAGCCAGCCGGCCGAGGCCGCCATCGCGGCGGCGCCGCTTCGGACGGTGGAGGGCCGCGCGACGGACGGCTTCGCGCGGCCGAACTGGCCGTTCGTCTGCCGGTCCGGCCGCGGTGGGGAAGTGGACGTCGTGGTCTTCCCCGGACCGCTCGCGGCCGAGTCGACGTGCGTGGACGCGGCGGCCGTCGGGGATGCGTGCGCTGCTCGCCAGGCGCGGCTCGGGCATCCCGCTGGCGCGGTCGGCGTTCGATCTCTTGGAACGCGTGGCGTACCTCCCGGCTGGCCCTTCGCCTGGCTGCTCGACCAGCCGTGAGGCACCGGCCATCGGCGCCAGCCGCCGGTTCCGGCCGGGTTTGTACCTACTGCGAATACCTCGAGGCGGCATCGAGGGGTCGGCGCACCGCGTGGGCGCACGCGCGACCGGCTGACGCTCCCGGGCGGCCGGGCCTGCCTGGCGACGGCGCGCCGCTGACGAGGTCAGGCGGCTCGGCGGGGGATGCCCCTTCCTCGTTCCGGATTCGCGGGGTCGGGCGCCCACCGGGACAAGCCGTTCGCGCTGACGAAGAGCCGCCGACCGCCCGGCTTCGCCGGGCGCGCGACGAGGGCGCCGCGCCGGATCGCCTCGCGCGGCCCGGGCGCTGTGACCCCTTTCGCGCCGCCGCGTCGCGCACGCTAACCCAATCGTGTCGCCCCGTGTCGCGGGGCCGACGGGCCTACGCGCCGGTCCATCGCCTGGCCGATAGCCCATTCGGGCTATTGCCGCCCAACTCGGAGCCTCCCCTATCTTCCCGGCCGCGGAACGGCGCGCGGCTACACTCATCGCCGTACCGACTGTCCGCCTAGACGGGCCCCTGGAGAGAGAGTTGCCTCTGAGTGCGCTCCGCGTCAGTGTCATCCTCGGCGTGATCATCGCGCTGCTCGCCGCGCTGCACGTGCAGGTGGGCTACGCCGCCACTTGCGGTGACTCCAGCGTGGCATGCTGGCAGTCAGGATCCCTGACCGGCAACAACCTCACGCTGCTCACAAGCAGCGACATCGACCCCGGTACCGATGCCTCGAGTGGGGCCACCTACACGCAGTACGGCCTCTATTTTGCGATCAACGGCGCCTACTACCCGAAGGGCAATGCGACGACCAATACCCCTGGCCCGGACGTCTCGGTCGACGTCGAGTACTACGACCAGGGCTACAGCAGCTTCTACATGCTGTACGACGGGCTGGGGCGGCCGAACAACACTGACGGATGCAACGGCACATGCCCGAACGCGTGGCGCACGTCGTTCGGGTTCCAAGATCAGAACGGCAGCACCGGCACCGGCTACATCACCAACAACGTCGTCTACCTTCAAAACTCGCTGACCTGGAAGACCTACCGCTTCAACCTGACGAACGTCGTGTTCAACGGCGGGATCAACGGTCAGGACTTCGCCTTCCAGATGGGCAACAACGGGAGCGCGACCGACCCGGCGGTCCAGGGCTACAAGCTCAAGATCCGCAAGGTCACCGTCACGAAGCTCGCCTCCGGTCAGCACGTCGACGCGATCGGCACGTTCAGCGGCAACTACGGCGACACGAACGTCGGGCTCGCCAACGGCGGGTCGAACAACGACTTCGGCGCGCCGGCGTGGGTGTGGACGCGGCTCGGCGAGGTCACCGAGGGCGGGCACGGGCTCTATTTCGATTCGTCCGCGTCGACGACGAACTACGTGGCCGGTGGGTCGGGATCGACGACGTGCGTCGGCTTGACCAGTTCGTGCGACAAGACGGCCGGCCGCACCGGGAACTCCTTCTTCTTCAACGTCAACGACAACTACATCAAGAACGGCAAAGACCTGAACGGGTACGCGATCCCGAGCGTCGAGCTCGTCGTCGAGTACGCGGGCACGGGGAGCGGTACCTGGAAGGTCCAGTACCACAACGCGCAGGGCCAGACGGTCAGCACGGCCGCCATCTCGCAGAATACCGGCGGCAGCACAACGTTCAAGCGGTACGCCTTCTACATCAACGATGCTTACTTCGATAACGGCCTGACCGGCGGCAACGACTTCCAGATCGTCACGAACGACAACGCGACGATGACCGTGCGCGACGTGATCGTCGCCCGCACGGCGGGTGAGGGCGCGAACCGGACCGGCACCGTCCCGAGCGACTGGTCGCTGACGAAGCGGCTCGTCGGCGCCTTCTACTTCCCCGTCTTCGACGGCTTCCGGCCGAGCCTATGGGCGGACAGCACGATCGTCCCGGCGAACTACGGCCGCGCCGGGGACAGCTACGCCGTGGACAGCTACACGACCGGTCCGTCCCCCTGCGGCGTCAGCGGCATCGACCCCTCGACGGGTGGGACCGCCGCGCGCGCGTGCGACAACAACTACGTCGACACGGCCTACAGCTACCGCTCGCTCACCTCGAACACCAAGGACCTGACCGACGCCAGCAACGCCGGCATCGACTTCCTGACCTTCTGGTTCAACGGCGCGCTGGGCGACCTGAACACGCAGGGCGTCGTCGGCGTCAAGCAGGCCGTGGCGGCGGCGAAGGCGATGAACGACGCGCACGCGGCGGATTCGAGCAAGCCGGCCGCGCCCCGGTTCGCGGTGATGATCGACTCGGTCAACCTCAAGGGCGACGACAAGGCGCGCGACACCTCCGCGGTGGTAGCCGGCTGCACCGCGAGTGGCGGGGTTGGCTGTATCGACATGAGCACGAGCGACAACCAGGGGCTGCACGCCAAGCTGGCGGTCGACTTCTACTCGCTCGTCCCGCGCTCGATGTGGGCCACCATCGGCGACCGGCCGATCGTCGTCGTCTACTACCAGACGACCGACGTCGCCGTGGGCCTCTCGAGCGACGGCACGCGCAAGGCGGTGCTCGACAAGGTGATCGCCGAGTTCCAGGCCGCGCACGGCGTCAAGCCGTACGTCATCGTCGACCGGTCGTGGGAGAGCACCGGGAATCTCTACAACCTCAAGGACGACGTGGACGACTACTTCAACTGGGGTGGCTTCGGCGGCTTCGGCGGCACAAACTGCGACAAGACCACGAACCCGGGGGACTGCCCGCCGACCCACGCCGGCGCCGCCCAGCCGAGCGCGTTCGAGGTCTCGCCCGGCACTGCGAAGCTCGACGGCAACGTGGGCGTGATCCGCTACCGCTACAACGGCCAGACGTACGCGAACGGCTGGGACCGCGCGATCGACAAGGGCAACCACCTCGTGATGATCGACACCTTCAACTACTTCCACGAAGGCTCGGCGATCTCCGAGACGAAGGAGTTCGGCCGCGCCTACCTCGACATGACGAAGACCAAGTCCGACGCGTTCAAGAACAAGACGAGCTACGCCGGGGCGTCGAGCGTCAGCGTCGACTACTCCAACGGCGGCAACGCCAAGTCCGGCATCGCCGCCGACAATTACGACCTCACCCAGCCGACCAGCCTGACCTCGAGCGGCCTGAAGCTGACCAACCTCAACGCCTACTTCTCGATCGACGACAGCTTCCTCTGGAAGAACGAAGCGGGCAGCTACTACACGGTGACGATCACCTACCAGAACGCCGGCGCGTTCTTCGACTTCAAGTACGACTCGCAGAGCTACAACGGCACGGACGACAGCCTGAACGCGAAGGCGATCCGGGTGTGCAACGCGAACACCGCTGGTGACTGCGTGGCGGTTGGCAGCGGCACGCCGGGCGGGGTTCAGACGGTGTCGTTCCAGGTCGCCGACCTCTACGCCGGCAACCGGCTCATCAACACCGTCGGCGCCGACTTCCTGCTCGGCACCGGCGCGGCGGGCACGCTGACCGTCCAGAAGATCCAGATCACGCGCCCGGCGGCCGTCCCGCCGCTTCCGCAGGGGTGGATCCGCAACTTCATCCCGTTCGGGCCGCGCAACAAGGTGTTCTAGCGCGCTGATCCCGCGCGAGCGCCGAGTGGCACAAGGGGCGCTTCGGCGCCCCTTCCCGCGTTCCCGGCGGTGAAGGCATTCGCGGTGTCGTCTAATCTGTTCGCTGCGTTCATGGTGACTGCTTCGCGACGTCTAGCGCGGCGTCTCGCGACCTGCGCTCGGGGAATCGCCAACTGGTTCGAGCGGCTTGCCGGTGACGCATCTGTGGCGCCCAATGGGAGTGGGCTGCGGCTGGGTGGCATTGAACTCAATCCACCCGTCGGCAGTTCACTGACCAGCAGGATTACGGCCGAACACGTCGTGTGGGGCTACCGTCTTTTCCTCGACCGTGAGCCGGAGAGCGACGCGGTGGTGGCGGAGAAGGTGCGCGTGCTCGGGAGCCTACGGGCGATGCGCGAGGACTTCATGGGCTCTTACGAGTTCCGGCGTGCCAACCCGCAACTCGGATACGCCTCGGAGCGGTGCATCGTCCTGAAGGAATTGGGTGACGGGCTCCGAATTTACCTCGACCTTGCCGATGCTGTGATAAGCCGGGACATCGCCCGGGACAGGTACGAGCCAGCTGAGCGCGAGTTCGTTCGCCATGTGGTGAGGCCCGGGGACGTGGTCGTGGACATCGGGGCGAATTTGGGGTTCTTCACGCTCCTCTTGGCTTCGTTGGTCGGGGCAACCGGGCGGGTCATCGCGTTCGAGCCGTTGTCGCAGAACGTCGAGTTGCTCAGGCGCTCTATCAAGGAGAACCGGTTCCAAGACCGAGTGATGCTGATCCAGGCAGCGCTTTCCGACGTGGCTGGCGACGCCGAGTTGGTCATTGGACGTCACTTCATGAACTCCGGTGGGGGCTTCCTCGATCGGCCCGGCGTCGAACGTCCGCTCGAGGCGGACGTTGAGTCCGTTCAGGTTTACCGACTGGACGACCTTGACCTTCCGAGACCCGTGACTTTCGTCAAAATCGACGTCGAGGGGGCTGAGGGTCTAGCGCTTCGGGGAGCAGCAAACATACTCAGCGCGGATCGTCCCATTGTGATGTCCGAGATCAACACCCGCCAGCTGGGCATGGTGTCAGGAATGCCCGCAGCGAGCTTCATCGCGGGTGTGGAGGCGTTTGGATACGAGTGTCTGCTCCTGCATGGCGAACAGTTGGTCCTAGACGATGGCGACCCACAACGCCCAGGGATACGGACCGTCGTCTTCGTCCCCAGTGGACCGTCGCCGCTCCGAAGTCGTGTCGAAGCTCTCATGGGTGACGTCCGCCGCGAGCGTATCCGACGGTAGAGGCCTCTGCCGGAGTGCAGGGCTTTCAATACTCTCACGGACCGCCGGTGTGAACCGCCTCGCGTTTGATGGAGGCCCTGGGCTACCCTGAGTTCGGAGGAGCCGGGAATCTGACCTCACGCTGCGCTGATCGGCCCGGCTGAGGTTCGCCGGGCCTCGAACTCGACCGGCGTCAGCATCCCTAACGCCGAGTGTCGGCGCGTCCGGTTGTGGAAGATCTCCAGGTACTCGAACAGCGCGGTGGCGAGCTGCAGCCGGGTGCGCCAGGCCTGCCGGTCCAACAGTTCGACCTGGACGCGGCTCCAGAACGCCTCCATCAGCGCGTTGGCGACGCATGGCTCCACCGCGCCCACCGACGGCAGCAAACCCGACTCCTGGGCGGGGCGCGTGAACGCCCAGGAGCAGAACGGCGTGCCCTGGTCGCCGTGGATCACCGTCGACGCCGTGGGTTCGCGCCGGTCGAATCGAGCAGTACGTTTACGGAGACCGCTGAAGCGTGGCAGGCGAATCGGGATGGTCCGTTCGCCGAACGCGCGGTTCCGCCGCTCGAAACGGTCCATGTCCGGCACTGCCCGACGTGGACCGACCGGGCCGGTGCGCGGCAAGCGGACCGCCGTCAGACGTGCCCGGCGCAGCGGGCTGAAGCTCGGCCGTACGAGCCGCGGGCCGGACTGCGCCGCCCGGCCGCTTGACAACCGCTGGCGGCGTCCTTTATCCCGGTTGCCGCGACGGTGGGGCGGCGAGTCGACCGGCTCGCCGGCTCGGCTCGCGCTCGACGATCACCACGGGCGTCGCGACCGAAGGGCGAATTGGTTGAGCTCCGACACGATCCGGCCCGCGCGAGATTCGGCGGCGTGGCGCACCGCAGCCGGCGGGCGCGCGCGTCGAATAGGGATCGGCTCTCCATCGGTGTGCGGCGCAGCGGCGGTCCGCGCTATTAGCAGCCGCGCCGGTGCGTCCGTCCTCCTCGTCCCGCTCGCCCTGGCGCTGCTCGCCGTCTGGTACACGTGGCCGTTCGCCGTCGCGGGGCGGGACCACTTCCCCTACAACGCCGGGGACACGGCGCTGATCGCGGCCGGGCTGCGGCTGCACTGGCACGAGCTGCTGACCGACCCGGCCAGCCTCGGCGACGACCGCATCTTCTACCCGCTGCGCGGGACGGCCTTCTTCAAAGACCTCGAGCTCTCGGCCGTCCTGCCGTTCGGGCTGCTCTACCAGCTCACCGGCGACGCGATCGCGGCGTCGAGCTACACGGTCCTGCTCTTCGTCGTCGCGAACGCGGTCGCGCTCGCGGCGCTCGCGCACCGGTGGACCGGCGACCGGCTGGCCGGTTTCGCGGCCGGGGTCGCCGGCGGGCTCGGCCCGGTGGTCGTGGGGTACCTGCTGCACTACCAGCTCATGCTCGCGGTGTGGACGCCGCTGACGCTGCTGGCGCTCGACAGCTTCGCCGCCCGGCCGCGCTTCCGGACGGCGCTGGCCGCGCTGCTGTGCCTGTGGCTCCAGTTCGTGACGGCGGTCTACCTGAGCTTCTACGCCGCGTTCGCCGCGGCGATCTACGCCGCGGTGGTCGGCGCCAGCCTGGCACGGCGGCCGGGCGCGGCGCTGGCGGTGCGCGGATGGCTGGCGTGGCCGACGATCGGGCGGGCCGTCGCGCTCGCCGCGATCGGCGCGGCGCTGTTCTACCTGCCGGTCCAGGGCTACCAGCGGCAGGCGCGGGCGTGGGACTCGCAGCGCACCCTCGACGACGTCATCGCGTTCTCGGCCAGCCCGCTCAGCTTCCTGAATCCGCCCGACGTGAGCCTGCTCTACGGCCACAGCGTCCTGCGCTCGTTCGCGGCCGACGCCGTCGCCGACTCCGAGAAACGGCTGTTCCCGGGCGCCGTGACGCTCGCGCTGGCCGGGGTCGGGCTCTGGCAGCTCCGCTCCAATCGGCTGGCGGGCCGCTGCCGGGCGCGGACGGTGGCGGCGCTCGGCATCGCCGCGGTCGGCGCCGTGCTCGCGCTCGGGCCGCTGCCGGTCGTGAACGGGCACGTCGCGTCGCTCCCGCTGCCGTACCTGGCGCTGTACCGGCTCCTGCCCGGGTTCCAGGCGATGCGCAGCCCGTCGCGCTTCGGCCTGATGATGGTGCTGGGGCTGGCGCTGCTGGCCGGCCTGGGCGTCGCGGCGCTGCGGCGACGGCCGCGCGGCAACCTCTTTGCCGGCGGCCTCGTCGTCCTGCTGCTCGTCGAGCTGTCGAACGCGCCGCTGCCGATGAGCCGCCCGATCGACGACTTCCCGCCGCGCGACCTGGCGCTCCTATCGGCCGGCGCTGGTCCGGTCGCGTGGCTGCCGGTCGACGGCCCGGGCGTGGACGGGCTGCGCGACTACGTCGAGGCGGCGCGCATGCTCGAAGGGCCGCTCGACCGACCGACCGTCAACGGCTACTCGGGCTTCATCCCGCCGCCGTACCTCGACTTCCAGCGGATGGCCGCGATCGAGGAGCCGCCGGTGGTGGTGGCGGCGCTCGAACGGCTCGGCGCGCGGACGCTCGTGCTCGACCCCGCCCGCTTCGACCCACCGCGGCTCCGCGAGTGGACGGCCGCGACCAGCTCGCTGCGCCAGGTCGGGCCGACCGAGCGGCTGCGGCTCTTCGATCTGCCGAGCGCGCCAGGCCCGTCGGCCGCGCCCCGGCTGGGGATCGTCGCCGACCGCCTGCCGGCCGGGAGGACGGTCGGCGTCTGGCTCGACCTGGCGAACGGCTCCGACGCCGTCTGGGTGAACCCGCGCCCCGACGGCAAAGAGACGGCGACGGTCGCGTGGCGCGGGCCCGACGGCGCCAGCCTCGGCGCCGGCACGGCGCGGGTGGCGCTGCCGCTCTACGTCGCGCCGGGCGGCACGCGCTCGGTGGAGGCGACCGTCGCCGTGCCGGCCAGCCCCGGCCCGCGCCAGCTCGCGGTCAGCCTGGCTGGTCTGTCCGCGTCGCGCGAGCTCATGGTCACGGCCGACGCGCCGCCCACGTCGAAGGGCCCCAACCCCGACCTGCGCGGCGCGCTCGAGCTCACGCGCCGCTCGCCGGAGGGCGCGGTCGGACCGGGCGCGCCGCTCCACCTGCACGGCCGGGTCGAGAACCGGGGCGCCGCGGATTGGCTGAGCCGCGAGCAGGGCCGGCCGGTCGGGACGGTGCGCGTCGGCGCGCTCTGGTTCCGCGCCGGCGACGAGGCAACGCCGCTGGCCGAGCAGCGGATCCAGCTCGAGCGCGACGTGCCGGCCGGGTCGTCGGCCGTCTTCGACGGCGTCCTGCGCGTGCCCACGCAGCCGGGCGACTACCGGCTGAAGCTGGCCGTCGTCGCCGAGGGGGTCGCCTGGCTGGATCAGGCCCCGCGCGGCCAGGGCGCGACCGTCGCCGTCGCCGTCGCGCCGTAGCGCCAGCGCGGCCCGGCCGCTACGCGTGCTCGGCGATCGCCGGGAGGCTGAGGTAGTGGAGGCGCTTCAGCTCGCGCCGTCCGCGGGTGACGGTGTCGAGGACGAGGCCGCAGGTCAGGCTGAGGAAGCCGGCCAGCATGAGGCCGGTCGCGAGGATCGCGGTGGGGAAGCGGGGGACGAGGCCGGTCTCGGCGAAGGTCACGACGAGCGGTATCGCCAGCGCCACCGACAGGAGCATGCAGAGGATGGCGGCGACGCCGAAGAAGAGCATCGGGCGCTCTTCCTTGATCAGCTTCACGATCATCCACGCGATGCGCGAGCCGTCGCGGTAGGTCCGCAGCTTGCTGGACGAGCCCTCGCCGCGCTCGCGGTAGGGCGCGAAGAGCTCGGCGACCGGCATCTTCAGCTCGAAGGCGTGGATGGTGAGCTCCGCCTCGATCTCGAAGCCCTCGGCCAGGCTGGGGAACGACTTTACGAAGCGCCGCGAGAGGACGCGGTAGCCGGAGAGCATGTCCCGCAGCTCGCTGTTGAACACGAACTGCACGATCCAGCTCAGCCAGCGGTTGCCGGCCCGGTGGCCGCGCCGGAAGGCGGCCGCCGAGTCGGTCACACGGCCGATGTTGACCATGTCGAGCTGCTTGTCGACTAGGAGGTCGATCGCCTCCTGGCAGCGCTCGACGGTGTAGGTGTCGTCGCCGTCGACGAGGACGTAGACGTCGGCGTCGACGTCGGCGAACATCCGGCGCACGACGTTCCCCTTGCCCTGGTGCCGCTCCTCGCGGACGATCGCCCCGGCGCGGGCGGCCTGCGCCTTCGTGTCGTCGGTGGAGTTGTTGTCGTAGACGTAGACCTGCGCCTTCGGCAGGTAGGTGTGGAAGTCCCGCACGACCTTCGCGATCGAGCGGCCCTCGTTGTAGCAGGGGACCAGGACGGCGATCTTCACGCCCGGCATCGTAATCTATCGCCCGTTATGTACACGGGTACCGACAACCTCGAGGCGATGCAGCTCGCGACCAACTACAACGCCTACCTCGTCAAGATGGTCCTGGACGCCGTCGCGACCGACGGCACGGTGCTCGACTTCGGCGCCGGCACCGGCACCTTCGCCCGCCACGTGCGCGACGCTGGCCATCGGGTAGTCTGCGTCGAGCCCGACCCCGAGCTGCGGTCGCGCCTGGCCGCCGCCGGCTTCGAGGTCCACCCCGACATCGCCGGCGTGCCCGCCGAATCGGTCGACTGCGCCTTCACGCTCAACGTGCTCGAGCACATCGAGGACGACCGCGAGGCCGTGCGCGAGCTGTACCGCGTGCTCAAGCCCGGCGGCTCGCTGTTCGTCTACGTGCCGGCCATGCGGATGCTGTGGACGAGCATGGACACCAAGGTCGGCCACTTCCGGCGCTACGAGGCGTCCACGCTGTCGGCGCTGCTGCGGGGCGCGTCGTTCGACGTCAGGAACGTGCGGTACGTGGACAGCCTGGGCGTGGCGATCACGCTGCTGTACAAGCTGGTCGGCAGCCGGCGCGGCGACCTGAACATCCCGGTGCTGAAGCTGTACGACCGCGTGTTCTTCCCGCTGAGCGTGTTCCTCGACCGGTTCGTCGGCAGCGTCATGGGGAAGAACGCGCTGGCGGTCGCCCGCCGCTACTGAACCTCGAACCGGCCGCCGTCGTCGCGGGACGCGTCCGTCCGGCTACGGCTGGCGGACGAACGCCGTCGTGCCGAGCGTGAGCGGCAGCTGGCCGGCGAAGTAGACGCGCAGCTCGACGGTCAGGAGGCCGTCGTCGTCGAAGTCGGCGCCGAAGGTCTGCCACTCGTTCGGTCGGGCGAAGTCGCTGCCGCGGATGTCGACGCGAGGCGCCTCGCGCGTCGTCCGGCCGTCGTTCATGCCCATCTCGATCGTCGCCGCCGGGCGGGGATCGCCGGCGGCCGGCGTCTTGAGCTGGACCTCGGCGCGCCACCGGCCGCTCGGCAGCGTCAGGTACTGACCCCAGGCGGCCAGGCCCGGCTTGTCCACCTTCGGGTCGTGGACGAACACGCTCGAGCGCCCCGGGATCGCGTTCTGGACGTAGATCCGGAACGGCTCCTCCGGCGTGCCGTCTTCGCCTTCGTTGTGGCCGACGCCGGCGAAGTGGCGGCGCTGCGCCGCGCTGTAGACGAAGGGCGGCCGGCGGTAGATCGGCCACACGTCGTGCAGGACGACGCGCAGCCCGGTCAGCTGGCGCAGGTCGCGTCCCTCGGCGGCGAGCACGGGGCTGGCCGCGTCCAGCTCGAAGAACTGGAGGTGCGGGTCGCGGAACGGGTAGGTCGCGGCGACGAAGCTCCAGAGGCCGAACACCGCCGCCACGGCCCGGACGGGCAGCGCCAGCCGCGGGCCGCGGAGCGCAAGCGCGAGCGGGACCACCAGGACCGACGCGACCGGCACGAGGTAGCGCGGCGGCGGCGCGTAGCCGCCGTCCCAGTCCTTGTAGAGCGCGGAGACGACCGCGACGCCGGCGAAGGCGGCCGCCGCGACGAGCACCACGAGCCGAGCCTTCGACGGCCGCGCGAGCGCGAGGCCGGCGAGCACCAGCATCGCCACGACGGCGACGGCGTAGATCGGCGACCGCGCGAACAGGCCGCGCGTCTGGTCGACGAACAGCCCGAACAGGCCGTCGAGGAGCGGCGTGCTGAGCGTCGACGCCGAAGCGCGGTAGACCGCGTACGGGTTCCAGCTCGCCCAGGCGATCCAGGAGTACCAGGGCAGGCCGATCGCCGTGACGGCGCACGGCGCGACGATCCAGGCCACCGCCCGCCGGCCGAGCGGCCAGGCGCGGTAGAGGGCGTAGAGCCCGAGCAGGCCGGCCAGGGGGATGTAGCGCAGGTGCAGCCACGGCAGGAACGCGGCGCAGGCGCCGACGGCGAGCCAGCCGATCGGCCGGCGGGCGCCACGCCAGGCGAGCCAGAGGCCGGTCACGAGCACGCCGGCGCCGACCGTCTCGGGCGAGATCTCCGACGAGTAGAAGAGCAGCGGGTGCGTGAACGCCAGCAGCCCGGCGCTCGCGAGCCCGACCGCCGCGCTGCCGGTCAGCTCGAAGGCGAAGCGGAACAGCACCGCGGCCATCGCGCTGCTGACGAGCACGAGCGTCGCCAGGACCGCGTAGTAGGGGAACATGGTCGGGTCGCGGTGCAGCGGGCCGACCAGCTTCATCGCCAGGAAGTAGGGCGGCGTCAGCAGCGCCGGCAGGCCGACCGGGTGGAACGACGTCACAGGCCAGCCAGGGTGCTCCTCCGGCGCGAAGGCGGCGTGGTCGTTGCCGGGGCCGACGCTGTAGAAGCGCTGGAAGTCTGGCTCGGCGTAGGTCGCGCGGATGTCGAGCCCGTGGTACTTCGCGAACGTGTGGGCGATGGCGATGTAGTGCGGCTCGTCGCCGGTCGGCTGGACCTTCAAACGGACGAAGTAGACGACCGCGGCGTAGACGACGAGCGCGGCGACGAAGACGCCGACGGTCAGGCGCCAGCAGGAACGGGCCGCCACGGGCCGCCATTCTACCGTCCGGGGCGTTGGAGTTACCGTAAAGCTCGACCCCCGGTGTTGCCGTCTGAACACACCGCGCCCCGCCTGGACCGGGCCTTACCGCGCGAGGGCCGCGTCGAGCGCGCGCAGCCAGGCGGCGCGGACCGCGTCCCAGGCGTGGCGCTCGGCGGCGTAGCGGCGGCCGGCGCGGGCGAGGCGGGCGCGCAGCGACTCGTCGGCGAGCAGCCGGTCGAGCGCGGCGCAGAAGGTCGCCTCGTCCTCGAAGTAGAGGCCGCCGCCGCTCCGCTCGACGTGGGCGCGCAGCGGCGCGGCGGCGCCGTTCACCAGCACCGGGCGGTCGGCGAGCCACGACTCCATCGCCGAGAGCGAGAAGCTCTCGAACCGCGACGCGGTGACCGACAACGTCGCCGCGGCGAGCGCGTCGGCGACGTCCTGGTCCGGCAGGTACCCGAGCAGCCGCACGTCGGGTCGGCGCGGCAGCTCCATCTCGACGTTGCCGATCATGACGAGCTTCAGGCGGCTCGGCCGCAGCGCCTTGTAGGTCGCGAACAGCTCCACCAGCTCGCGGCAGCCCTTCGACGGGTTCACGCGGCCGACGTACAGGATGAAGTCGTCGGCGATGCCGAACGCGCGGCGGAAGCGCCCGGG
>DASRFH010000153.1:0-9661 GCA_035651675.1 Chloroflexota bacterium
GGACAGGACCGCTTGCCAGTTGGGGAGCGGCCCGGCGCGCAGCACGGGGTCGTCCGTGAACTCCGCCAACGCCGCCGTCACGTCGCGCAGGTGGTCCTGGACCGTGCCCTCGACGGCCTGGTAGACGACCGCGCGCCGGGAGCGGGCGAATTCGTCCAGCAGCGTGGACTTGCCGACGCGGCGGCGACCGTAAAGGATACGGAACTGCGGCGAGCCGTCCCACCCCTCGACGAGCCAGGCAAGCTCATCCGACCGGTTCACGAACCGGGGCGGGACTGCGCGACGCCTCATATAATCCAGATTATAGAAATCTGGATTATACCAGTCAACGTGCGTCCCGCGGGTGTATCACCAGCCCGCGCCTGGGGTCGGACACAATCGTGACTTCAATGATCTGGATTACAACAACTCGGCGCGGAAGCACGCCACCGCGTTCCACAGGACTGCGTGTTCGCCGAGGCGAGCTTCGTCGGCGCGACCGATGCGGATACAGAGTCGGCGCGCGCGATCCTCGGTGCAAGGCACGCCGCCGTCCTCATCCCCCGCGCCCCGCTCGCGCCGGGCGCGACCTACGCCGTCTTCCTGACGATCGACGGCGCGCCGTCCGCGTGGTCCTTCTCCGTCGCACCGGACGCGAGCTGACCGAGGCATCCGATGGCGGGCTGGCCTGGGTGGGCCGAGGCCGAGGAGCACGTCGGCGTGTACGCCGCGTTCTCCGGCGCGATCCCGGAAAGGAGCGACGTGGCCGGTGTCCCGCCGGGTCGTCGACCTGCTGCGGCAGCGGATCCACCAGATCGCCGGTGGCCGCGACGACCAGGACGACGCCGACGCGCCTGCGGACCGACCCATCGCGGAAGTTGGCGGTCGACCGGCTGCCGGAGATCGGCGCCGTCCCGCCGCCGGTCTACGGGGCGGTAGACGGTCGGGTGTCGGGACGAGCCGTCGTGGTGCGGGCGGTGCGACCCGGACGGTTCTCCGGACGGAGCCGGGTGGCCGTCCCGGGGGCTCCCCACTCCTCGTCGTCATGCGGCCGACGGACGGAGACGAGCGAGTCCGCGGCGGTGTCCGGATCGGGCACCAGGATGGTGCCGGCGAAGCGCGCGCCCGCCGCGAACGCCTCGGCGGCCGTGCGGCCGTCGGGCAGGCGCGTGCGCGTGAGCCAGCCCGCCGTCTCCATCGCGGCGAGCGTGGCCTCGGCCGGGCGAACCGTCACGCGGCGCCGCTGGGCACCCGCTGCGCCTCTAAACGGAAGACCCGTAGCGCACCGGTGTCGCCGACGCGGGTGCCGCGTCCGGCGGCCTCGGGCGGACGCCACTGCGCTTAGAGCGGCGGCGTTGGACCCGGGCCGAGCGCGCACTCGACCCGGGCGGCGAGCGCGAGGGCGACGTCCTCGCGCCAGGGGCGGGCGACGACCTGGGCACCGATCGGGAGGCCCGAGGGCGCGCGGCCGGCCGGGACGACGACGGCTGGCCAGCCGGTGAGGTTGAAGGCGTAGGTGTAGGAGAAGGCGGGCATGTTGGCCATGCTGGCGCCGTGGGGAAGCGCGGGCACGGCGCAGGCGGGGCAGAGGATCGCGTCGTAGCGCGCCATGAACGCCAGCATCTCGGCCCGGTAGAGGTCGAGCTGGGCGAGCAGTCCGGCGAAGGCGGCGGTCGGCAGCGCGTTCTGCGCGGCGACCTGGGCGAGCTGGGCCAGGAGCGGCGAAGGCTCGGCCGTGCCGATCGACGCGAGCAGGTGCCCGATCGTGGCGCCGCCGTCGGCGCAGAAGAGCCCGACGAACAGCCGCGGCGACTGCTCGAGCACGGTCGGGCGCGCCTCCTCGACGGCGGCGCCGGCGTCGGCCAGCGCGCGGCCGGCCGCCCGGACCGCCGCGGCCGTCGCCTCGTCGGCCGGCACCACGCCGTTGTCGACGTGCAGCGCCACCCGCAGCCCGGCGACGGCGACGTCGGCTGGGTCGCCTAGCGGCGCGGGGACGCAGCGCGGGTCGTGCCCGTCGGGTCCGGCGATCAGCTTCAGCGCGAGCGCCAGGTCCGCGACGCGGCGGGCGAGCGGGCCGGGCTGCCAGAGCGGGCCGGTCGCGCCGACGGCCGGTGGGAAGGTGCCGGTGAACGGCACGCGGCCGGTCGTCGGCTTGAGCCCGGCGACGCCGCAGCAGTGGGCGGGCAGGCGGATCGAGCCGCCCGCGTCGTTGCCGAGCCCGAGCGGCGAGCCGCCGGCCGCGACGACCGCCGCCTCGCCGCCGCTCGAACCGCCCGGCGAGCGCTCGGGGTCGAACGGGTTGTTCGTCCGGCCGTGGACGAGGTTGTCGGTCTCGAACGCGAGCGCCAGCTCCGGCAGGTTCGTCTTGCCGACGACGATCGCGCCGGCCGCGCGCAGGCGGGCGACCGCCGGGGCGTCCGCGGCCGCGACGAGCGCCTGGCGGCCGGTCGTGCCGGCGGTGCAGCGCAAGCCGGCCACGTCCACGTTGTCCTTGACGGTGATCGGCACGCCGTGCAGCGGACCGAGCGGCGCGCCGCGCGCTCGCGCCGCGTCGGCTGCCTCGGCCTCCGCCAGCGCTGCGTCGGCACGCAGCTGGACGACCGCGTTCAGCCGCCCGTTCACGGCCTCGATCCGTCGCACGTGCGCCTCGACGACCTCGCGGCTCGATAGCCTGCCCTGCCCGATCGCGCACGCCAGCTCGCCGGCCGATGCGCGGGTGATCTCGCCGAACATCGATTAGCTCCTCCGGTGTGGTGAGGCCAGGCTACGGATCGGGAGCGCGCGCGGCATCGGCTGTTCCGCCCATGTTTCGCACGACCGGGCTGGCCAGCCGAGGACGAACGGCGCGCGGCGCGGCCGACCGCTGGCACGCGCCGACCGCCGCGAACCTCTACGATGGCTGCCGTGGAGCGCCGCGTTCGGCTGGCGGAGCTGTTGGCGGCGCTGTCGCTGGCGACCGACCTCGGGCTCGGCCAGCCGATGGAGTACCTGCTGCGCGCCTGCCTGCTGGCGGCGCGGCTCGCCGATGCGCTCGGGCTCGACGCGGTGGTGCGCGCCGACGTCTACTTCGTCGCGCTGCTGCGCTGGATCGGCTGCACCAGCCACACCCACGAGCTGTCGCTGCTGTTCGGCGACGACGTCGCGACGCGGGCGCGGCTGGCGACGAAGGACCTCTCGAACCCGCTCGAGGTGCTGCTCCAGGCGATCCGCTACGCTGGCGCCCACCGCGCGCCGGCGGAACGGCTGCGCCTCCTGGCCGGCGCGCTGGCGGCCGGGCCGCGTACCGGCGTCGAGGGCCAGCTCCGGGCCGGGTGCGAGACGGCCCAGCTCTTCGCCGACCGGCTCGGCTTCGGCGCCGGCGTCAAGACCGCGCTCTGGCACGCGTTCGAGCGGTGGGATGGGCTGGGTTTCCCGAACAAGGTGCGCGGCGAGGCGATCGCGCTGCCGGCGCGCGTGGTGCTGCTCGCCCAGGACGCCGAGCTGTTCCACCGCCTCGGCGGGCCGGGCGCCGCGGTGGAGGCGGTGCGCGAGCGCTCGGGTACGTTCTACGACCCGGCGATCGCGGCCCTCTTCTGCGCGCGGGCCGGGGCGGTGCCGGGTGCCCTCTGGGCGGGGCTGGGCGACACGACCTGGGAACAGGTCGTCGCGCTCGAGCCTGCGCCGCGCCGGGTCCTCGCCGGCGCGGAGCTCGACGCGGCGCTCGAGGTCGTCGCCGACTACGCCGACCTGAAGACGCCGTACACGGCCGGCCACTCGCGGGGCGTCGCGGGGCTGGCCGCCGAGGCGGCGCGGCGCGCGCGGCTGCCGGCCGCCGACCAGGCCGAGCTCGGCCGGGCCGGGCTGGTGCATGACCTCGGGCGCGTCGGCGTGCCGAACACGGTCTGGGAGAAGGCGGGCGCGCTCGGCGAGGCGGAATGGGAGCGGGTGCGGCTGCACCCCTACTGGACCGAGCGCGCGCTGGCGCGCGCGGGGGGACTGGCGGGGCTGGCCGACCTGGCCGCGGCCCACCACGAGCGGCTCGACGGCTCCGGCTACCACCGCCGGCTCGGGGCGGCGCAGCTCACGCCGGCCGCGCGCGTGTTGGCTGCCGCCGACGCCTACCAGGCGATGGCCGAGCCGCGGCCCCACCGCCCGCCGCTCGAGCCCGAGCGGGCGTCGGCCGAGCTGCGGGCCGAGGCGCGCGCCGGGCGGCTCGACGCCGACGCCGTCGCGGCCGTGCTCGAGGCGGCCGGGCACCGCCCGCACCGCCGCCGCGCGCTGCCGGCCGGGCTGACCGGCCGCGAGGTCGAGGTGCTGCGGCTCGCCGCGCGCGGCCTATCGACGCGCGCGATGGCCGCCGAGCTGACGCTCTCCGAGCGCACGGTCGCGCACCACGTCCAGCACATCTACGCCAAGATCGGCGTCTCGACCCGCGGCGCCGCGGCGCTGTTCGCGATGCAGCACGGGCTGGTCGGGCCGGAGGCTTAGCGCCCTCCGCCGTTCGGGGCGGATGACCAGCCGGGGTCGGGCGGGCCCGGCCGCGGCGGGCCGCTCGTGGAGGAGGTGGCCTCCGCGCCCGATCGACCGCGACGCTCTCCCGACGGCCGCGTGCCGCGTCGCGGAGAACCGCTACTGCACCTTGCCGCGGCCGACGATGCGCCAGACGGCCTCCAGGCGGCCGTCGCGGACGACGTGGAGCTCGTCGTGGAGGTTCACGGTCGTGTCGCAGTGGCTGGGGATCAGCTCGACGCGCGCGCCGAGCGCGGGGAGGTCGTCGCCGATCAGACGACCGTGCTCGTCGCCCATCGGCGCGTAGGTCAGCCGCCCGCCCTTGACGGCGGCCGGGCCGGCGTCGGTCGAAACCGACTTCGTCCCGGCGTCCACGATCGCGGCGCCCGCGCGCTGGCGGCTGACCACGCCGGTCAACACGGCGAGCGCGCTCCGGTAGGGCGTGCCCTCCACGCGCAGGTAGTCGGCGTCCATCCAGATGTACGAGCCGGGCTGGACCTCGGTTACCCAGTCGCACGTCCCGGCGATCTCGTGCGTACCGGTGCCGGCGGTCGTGCAGACGCGCACCTCGAGCCCGGCGCGCTCGACCGCTTCGCGGCTGTCGCCCAGGCGCGACATCGCCTCGAGGCACTTCGCCCGCCGCTCCTCGGCCGCGTACACGTGCTGGAGGTGGCCCTCGTAGCCCTGCAGCCCCTCGAACCGCAGGCCGGGCAGCCGCGCGACCCGCTCGGCCAGCGCCGCGGCCGGCGCGCCGGGCGCGACGCCGCAGCGGTCCTGGCCGACGTTCACCTCGACGATCACGCCCAGGCGCAGGCCGGCCGCCTCGGCGGCGGCGGAGAGCTCCTCGGCGTTCGCCGCGTCGTCGACGACCACCATCACCTCGGCGTGCCGCGCCAGGCCGACCAGGCGGACGACCTTCGGCGCGCCGACCACCTCGCTCGTGACCAGGACGCGGTCGATCCCGCCCTGGACCATCGCCTCGGCCTCGGCGAGCTTCGAGCAGCAGATGCCGACCGCGCCGGCGTCGAGCTGCTTGCGCGCGACGAGCGGCGTCTTGTGCGCCTTGGCGTGCGGGCGCACCGCCTTGCCGCTCCGCCGGCTCCACTCGGCCATCCGCGCGATGTTCCGCTCGAGCCCGACGACGTCGACGACCAGCGCCGGCGTGTCGAGCTCCTCCAACGGCGTGCCGATCGGGACCAGGGGCATCGGCGTCACCTCCAGGATGGGCAGTGTACGACCTCGATCGAAAGCTGATGAGGTGCCGGCCTTCGCGTGCGGTGCGGACGGCCGGCGGCGCGCGTGCCCGTAGAATGGCGAGCCGAAAAGGAGGGAGCCGATGCCGCCGGTCGACCAGGAGGTGCGGGTCCGGGCCGAAACGCTGCGCGGCTACGCGGCCGAGCTGCTGGTGCGCGCCGACGTGCCGGCGGCCGACGCGGCGCTGACCGCCGAGACGCTCGTCGAGTCGGACCTGCGCAACGTCACCTCGCACGGGACGCGCGCGCTGCCGCGCTACCTGCGCTCGCTGCGGGCCGGCGGAACGCGGCCCCGGCCGAACGTGACGACGGTGCGCGAGGGGCCGGCGTTCGCGGTGCTCGACGGCGACGCCGGCCTCGGCCAGGTGGTCGCCCACCGGGCGATGACGCGGGCGATCGAGATCGCCCGGCGCAGCGGCGTCGGCGCCGTCGCGGTCGCCAACTCGAACCACTACGGCGCGGCGGCGTACTGGGTGATGATGGCGGCCGACCAGGGCATGATCGGCGTCACGACGACCAACGGCGGCGGCAAGAACATGGCCGCGTTCGGCGGCGCCGAGCCGGTGGTCGGCAACTCGCCGTTCGCCTTCGCCGCGCCAGCGCGTGAGGAGCCGCCGATCGTGCTCGACATGGCGACCGGCGTGGTCGCGCAGGGGAAGATCGCGGTCGCGGCGATGCGCGGCGAGAAGATCCCGTTCGGTTGGGGGCTGACCGCCGAGGGCGAGCCGACCGACGACCCGACCAGGGCGACGCTGGTGCTGCCGCTCGGGGCCAAGGGCTACGGCCTGGCGCTGATGATGGACGTGCTCTCGGGTCCGCTGCGCGGCGCGGTGATGAGCGTGCGCACCGGCCCGTTCAACCTGGATGGCGACGCGCGGCCGCCGAACGCGGGCCACTTCTTCCTGGCGCTCGACGTGGCGCAGTTCACCGACCTCGACGCGTTCAAGGACGAGGTCGACCAGGCGACGCGCGCGATCCGCGCCAGCCGCACGCAGCGCGGCGTCGAGCGCGTCTACCTTCCCGGCGAGATCGAGTGGAACCACAAGCTCGAGCGGGCGAAGAGCGGCATCCCCCTCCACCCCGCGCACGCCGCCTCGCTGGAGGAGGTGGGGCGCGAGCTCGGCGCCGGTCCGCCGCCGTGGCGCTGAAGGCTCGGCTCGCCGCGTGATCGCGCGGCTCGACGGCAGCGTCGCGGTCGTCCGCCGGTACGTCGAGGCGCTGAACGCCGGCGATCTGGCCGCGCTGGACGAGATCACCGCCGACGACTTCGTGATGCACCAGCCGAGCGGCGACCGGCGCGGTCGGGGGGCGATGCGCGGCTTCGTGGCCGCCGTGCGGCGTCTGCTGCCGGACATCCACGCGCGGATCGAAGCGGTCGTCGCCGACGACGCCTTCGCCGACGGCCACCGCGTCGGCGTGCTGCTCGCCTACGAGGCGACGAACACGAAGATCGGCCGACGCGTGAGCGTGCGGGAGCTGCAGCTCTACCGCGTCGTGGACGGCAAGATCGCCGAGCGCTGGTACGCGGCGGACCGCCGCGCGGCCGACGGGGAGAGCTAGCCGGGGACGGCGAGCAGCGTCGACCCCGGGCCGTTGGAAGCGGCCCGCGCCCGCGTCGGCCAGCCCGACGGGCCGAGCCGGCCCCGCCGCACCCCGCGGGCCTCGGCGTCCCACCCATGCCCACCGCTCGTGTACGGTTCCGCTCGTGAACCGCACCGACCGCCTGTACGCGCTCGTCGAGGAGCTGCGGGCGCGGGCGCCACGGGCGACGCGCGCCGCCGAGTTGGCCGAGCGGTTCGAGGTCAGCGTCCGCACGATCGAGCGCGACCTGCTCGCGCTCCAGCAGGCCGGCGTGCCGATCTGGTCGCGCCCGGGGCCGGGCGGCGGCTACTACCTGAACAAGGAGACGACGCTCCCGCCGCTGAACCTGACGCCCGCCGAGGCGGCCGCGGTCGCGACCGCGCTCGCCGCGACCCGGGCGATGCCGTTCGCCGAAGCCGGTCGCTCGGCGCTCCGCAAGCTCGCGGCGGTGATGGCCGCCGCGCCGAAGGACGCCGCCGCCCGGCTCGTCAGCCAGATCCGCGTCGTCCCGGGGCCAGACGGGCCGGCCAACCGGGTCGTGGACGTGCTGCGGGGGGCGCACGTCGAGTCGGTCGCGGTCGAGATCGACTACGAGGACGGCGCCGCCCGGCGGACCCACCGCACGGTCGAGCCGATCGGCCTGTTCGGCACGCGGCATGGCTGGTACCTCGCCGCCTGGTGCCGCCTGCGCCGGGCTGTCCGCGCCTTCAAGCTCGACCGCATCCGGCGCGCGTGCCCGACCGGGGAGCCGATCGTGCCCCGCTCGCTCGACGCGGCGCTGCGGGCGCTGCCGTACGACCTGGCCGAGCCGGTCTTGACGTGAGGAATTCCCGACAGGACGGTGTCGCCTGCCCCTCCTACCCTCGGGCTCGACGAGGAGGTACCGAGCGATGGAGCCAACGTTTGGGTTCGTGATCCAGTACGTGCGGGACGTCGAGGCGTCGCGGCGCTTCTACGAGGACGTGGTCGGGCTGAAGGCCGAGCGCGAGGCGCCGACGTTCGTGCAGTTCGGGCAGTTCGCGATCGCGGCCGACGAGGCGATGGGCGACGGGCGCGAGGACGAGCTGTACTGGCTTGTCGACGACGCCACGGCGGCCGAGGCCGAGCTGCGGACGAAGGCCGTGGTGCGGGTGCCGCTCAAGCAGATGCCGTTCGGCAAGGTGTTCGGCGTGGCGGACCCGGACGGCCGAACGCGCTACCTGCTCGAGCTGGCGAAGGACCGCCCAAGCCGGCCGGTTAGTCGCAGCCGGCGGCCCGAATGACGAGCGCGACGCCGACGCGGCGGGCGGCGTCGCGCAGATCGTCGTCCAGGGTGGCCAGGGGCGCGCGCTCCCGGACTGCCAGCGCGAGGTATGCCGCGTCGTAGGCTGTCAGCCCGTGCGCGCGGGCAAGGCCGAGGGCCTGGCCCCACGATGCGTCGGAGCTGGCGACCACGCGAACGTCGAGGGCACGTAGGCGTGCAAGCTGCGCCGCCGTCCCGACCGCGGTGATCCTGTTGCGGCGCTCCGCGACCAGGAACCCGTTGGCGACCTCGTCGTGCCACCCCGAAGGGACCAGCGCGAAGTCGGCTCGCAGCCGGTCGAGTGCGGCGTCGGCGGCCGGCGAGCTCGCCTCCGAGAGGCACCACGCCAAAGTGACCGAGGCGTCCAACACAAACGGCACTAGCGGCGGCCGAGCTCGACGTACTGCTTGACCGTCCAGCCCTCGGGATCGGGTTTGACCTGCTTCCGAAACTCACGGATCTCGGCGATGACTTCGTCGATATCCCGCTTCGGCACGTGCGACGGCGGGACGAGCACCGCGACCGGCGTTCCATGCTTCGTGATGGTGATCGTTTCGCCGTTCGCTACCCGCTCGAGAAGCTCCGAGAGGTGCGTTTTCGCCTCGTACGCCCCGACAGTCGCCACGGCCTGCTCTCTCCGACTAGTCTTAGACTAGTCTAAATGACGGCCCATCTACCGCGCGCGGCGATGGACGATCTGGGCCAGGCTCCCGTCGGGGTCCAGGATCAACCCCGCGCGGCCGAAGCGCGTCGGACCCTCGGCGCCCGTGGCGGTGCCGTCGACCCGCGGGTCGCCCAGCACCGCCACGGCGTGACGCGGCGGAGCGTCCTCGCGTTCGCCGGGGTGGGGCTGCTCGCGGCCTGCGCCGGGCGGGCGGCGCGGGCGCAGGACGCCCCGGCGGCGGCGCCGCGCGTCCTCGTCTTCTCCCGGACGACCGGCTTCCGGCACGACGCGATCCCCGCCGCCGTGGCGGCGGTGCGGCAGCTCGGGGACGAGCACGGGTTCGCGGTCGACGCGACGGAGGACCCCACCGCGTTCGACGACGCGAGGCTCGCGCCGTACGCGGCGGTCGTCTTC